>NZ_OY829944.1:305000-497500 GCF_963556105.2 uncultured Tolumonas sp. | reverse complement strand
ACCTGCTTCTGCCAGATGCGCCAACAGTGAATCGCGCAATTCCACTTTATAACCCATCTCTTCCAGACGTTTCATCAAGGTACCGAGTTGGATCTTCGCAATCGACTGAATATGCTCGATACCTAATGGATGGAATACCACTGTTTCATCAATACGGTTCAGGAACTCCGGACGGAAGCTGCGCGCCAATACATCCATCAGCATGGCCTTCATTTCCTGATAAGCCATCATCTGATGATGTTCTTGGATCAGATCAGAACCTAAGTTTGAGGTCATGATGATCACGGTGTTACGAAAATCGACGGTACGCCCTTGCCCATCGGTTAACCGACCATCATCTAGAACCTGTAATAAGATGTTGAACACATCCGGATGTGCTTTTTCCACTTCATCCAACAGGATGACCGAATACGGTTTACGCCCGCACGGCTTCGGTGAGATAACCACCCTCTTCATAACCCACGTATCCCGGAGGGGCGCCAACCAAACGTGCAACCGAGTGTTTCTCCATAAACTCGGACATGTCGATACGGATCATGGCGTCCTGCGTATCGAACAAGAACTCGGCTAAAGTTTTGCACAGTTCAGTTTTACCGACCCCGGTTGGGCCGAGGAACAGGAACGAACCAATCGGACGCATCGGATCGGACAAACCAGCACGGCTACGGCGAATGGCATTCGCGACAGAAGTGACAGCTTCATCTTGGCCAATCACCCGCTCGTGCAGTTTTTCTTCCATCTGCAGCAATTTTTCCCGTTCGCCTTCCAACATGCGAGCAACCGGAATGCCGGTCCAGCGCGACAATACTTCGGCAATTTCTGCGTCAGTTACCCGGTTACGCAGCAGTTTTTGTTCCTGCATTTCCGCTTGGGAGGCTAAATCGAGTTGTTTTTTCCAGATCAGGGATGCGGCCATAATGCAGTTCAGACATTTTGGCTAAATCACCGGCCCGACGGGCGACATCCAGATCCTGACGGGCGTGTTCCAATTCGGCTTTAATATGTTGCGTACCAGCCAGTGCGGCTTTTTCTGCCTTCCAGATCTCTTCCAGCTCATTATATTCGCGATCTTTCTCCGCAATTTCCTGATTAATGATCGCCAGTCGCTGCACGCTGGCAATATCGTGTTCCTTCATCAAGGCTTGCTGTTCCATCTTGAGCTGCACAATTCGGCGCTCCAGACGATCGAGCTGTTCTGGTTTGGAATCAATTTGCAGACGGATGCTGGAAGCGGCTTCATCAATCAGATCGATGGCTTTATCCGGAAGTTGGCGATCGGAGATATAACGGTGCGAAAGCAGCGCCGCAGCGACAATCGCCGGATCGGTGATCTGCACGTGATGATGCAGCTCATAACGTTCTTTCAGGCCACGCAAGATCGCGATGGTGTCTTCCACCGAAGGCTCTTCAATCAACACTTTCTGGAAGCGGCGCTCGAGCGCTGCATCTTTTTCTATATATTGCCGATATTCATCGAGCGTGGTGGCACCGACGCAATGCAACTCACCGCGTGCTAACGCAGGTTTCAACATGTTGCCGGCATCCATGGCACCATCGGCTTTACCGGCACCGACCATGGTATGCAACTCGTCAATAAACAGGATGACGTTGCCTTCCTGTTTCGCCAGTTCATTCAATAAGGCTTTCAGGCGTTCTTCAAATTCACCGCGGTATTTAGCGCCTGCGACCAACGCGCCCATATCCAGCGATAACACGCGTTTGTGTTTTAGCCCTTCCGGTACTTCACCATTAATAATGCGTTGCGCTAACCCTTCGGCAATCGCGGTTTTACCCACCCCAGGTTCACCGATCAACACCGGATTATTTTTGGTACGCCGTTGCAGAACCTGAATGGTGCGACGAATCTCATCATCACGACCAATAACCGGATCCAGTTTGCCTTGTTCAGCACGTTCGGTCAGATCAATGGTGTATTTACCAAGCGCCTGACGATTTTCTTCCGCACCAGCGTCGGTGACTTTTTCCCCGCCGCGGACTTTTTCAATCGCTTTTTCCAGCTTGTCTTTGGTGACACCATTTTGCCGCAAAATGTCGCCCAGCGTGCCACGATCGTCCAGCGCGGCCAGTACAAACATTTCTGAGGAGATGAACTGATCTTGCCGCTGTTGTGACAGCTTGTCGCACATGTTCAGCACACGACCCAGTTGTGGCGAGATCTGGATGTCACCATCCACGCCGCTGACTTTGGGCAGTCGATCTAATTCCTGGGAAAGTCGGGCGTGTAGCGGATCAACATTGCATCCGGCCAGCGTTAATAACGGACGAATAGAGCCGCCCTGCTGGTCCAGCAATGCCAACATAATATGAAGGGGCTCGATAAATTGGTGATCCTTGCCCAGTGCTAATGACTGCGCATCGGAAATCGCAACCTGAAATTTGCTGGTGAGACGATCTAGACGCATCCCGGTACCTCTTATCTCTTAGTGTGATCGCTTATCGATCAATTACTCTTGAGTATAAGATGGGGGTGCCGGGATTGCTTTCAAGAGGCAGCGATTAAGATTTAATCGTTAACCAGATCAAGCCGGCCATGCGTCCGGTCTGGCCGTCGCGGCGGTAGGAGTAAAACTGCTGTGCATCACTAAAGGTACACTGATTACCGCCATAAACAGCACTGACACCCGCCGCGTTAATACGCTGGCGAGCCAGCATGAAGAGATCAGCGAGCCATTTATCTTGGTGAGCCACAAAAGCCGCTGCGGCTTGTGGGTCGTGCGCAACAAATGCCGCTTTCACTTCGTCACCCACTTCAAATGCCGTTGGGCCAATCGCTGGGCCGATCCAAGCCAGAATTTCATCCGGTGCCACTGGCATAGCTGCGATGGTTTTTTCCAACACACCGGCACACAGCCCACGCCAACCCGCATGTGCGGTTGCTACCACTGTGCCGGCTTTATCGCAAAACAGGACGGGTAGACAATCAGCCGTCATGACGGTCAATGGTAAACCCACTGTCGTAGTTACTGCCGCATCTGCTTGTGGCGGTATGGCGCTAGGTGCTGCTGCGTTGAATACCTCGGTGCCATGCACCTGTTCCAGCCAGATCGGTGCTGCCGGTAAGGCCAGCTGTTGTGTGAGTAGCTGGCGATTTTGCATGACTAATGCCGGATCATCCGCGACGTGCAGACCTAAATTCAGCCCTTGGTAAACACCTTGGCTGACACCGCCTTGCCGAGTGGTGAAAACCGCCTGCACATTGGCAGGCGCAGGCCACTCTGGTCGGATCAAATCCATACGATGTCATCCGGATGCTCAGCCGAGTCAAGGCGCAGCACCTCAATCAGTTCAACCATGTCAGCGGGGATTGGTGAATGCCATTCCATCTCTTCACCAGTAATTGGATGAATGAGACGCAGCATGGTGGCGTGCAGCGCCTGACGGCGGAAGGTACGTAGGTAGTCACTCAATTCGACCGAGGCATTTCGAATCGGACGCAAACGACCACCATAGACTGGGTCGCCAATCAAAGCATGATTGATGTGCGCCATATGCACGCGGATCTGATGCGTTCTACCTGTTTCCAAACGGCAACGCAAGCGGGTATGTGCACGGAAACGTTCCGCGACACGATAATGCGTCACCGCCGGTTTACCCATCGGGTTCACCGCCATCATGGTACGCTGTGTTGAGTGACGACTGATCGGCTCATCAACCGTACCGCCCGCGGTCATGTGACCGACAACAATAGCTTCGTATTCACGGGTAATACGACGTTTCTGCAACGCATAAACCAAGCGGATCTGCGCCGGAACGGTTTTCGCCACCACCATCAGACCGGTAGTTTCTTTATCCAGACGATGTACGATGCCGGCACGTGGCACTTCGGCAATATCCGGGTAACGATGTAACAGCGCATTCAGGATAGTACCGTCAGGGGTGCCCGCCCCCGGATGCACAACTAAACCCGCCGGTTTATCGATCACCAGCAGGTGCTCATCTTCATAGACGATGTTCAGCTGAATGTCTTGTGGCTGCCAACGAGTATCATCTTCCAGCTCGGCGTCAATTTCGATGCTCTGGCCTTCCATGACCTTTTCTTTTGGCAATAAAATGACCTTGCCATCCAGCAGCACTTTGCCAGCCAGTATCCAATCTTTCAGGCGGGTACGGGAATAATCAGCAAACAGCTCCGCTACCACTTGGTCGAGGCGCTTGCCTGCGTGGTGCGGTTCGGTGATGCCGGTCAGGTGTATAGGTTGACTCATGTCAGATCTCAGTAAGTTTAAACGTGGCCTGATGCCAAGAATGCTGCATTCTATCTTTTCTTTTCTCTGAGCATAACGGATACTTCACATACCTTGGCAATATGAAGCTAATTTCGATGCAAAAAGTAGTTCGTTTGTTCCCGGCAATGCTGTTGTCTCTGTCTTTACTGGCAGGTTGCTCTTCATCCAACAAACCTAAAGTGCCGGATGAACCGCTGGAAGTATTGTATAAACAGGCTCAAACCAAGCTGCACAACGGCGATTATGATAAAGCAGTGGATATTCTTGAAGCACTGGATTCCCGTTATCCGTTTGGTCCGTATGCCAGCCAGGTTCAGTTACAGCTGATTTATGCTTATTACAAAAAAGAAGATACCGCACAGGCGATTGCCAATATCGACCGTTTTTTACGTCTGAACCCGACGCATAAAGATGTGGATTACGTTTATTACATGCGTGGTTTAGCCAACATGCAGGAAGATTATAATTTCTTCCATGATAAATTTGGTATTGATCGCTCTGATCGTGACCCGAGTTATGCGCGTCAGGCATTTGATGATTTCAAGATCGTACTGAAAAACTACCCGAATAGCTTGTATGCCAGTGATGCGCGCGCCCGTGCTGTTTATCTGAAAAATCGCTTAGCCAAATTTGATCTGGCGATTGCCGATTTTTACATGCGCCGAGAGGCGTGGTTGTCGGCAGCCAATCATGCCAAACTCCTGATTGAAAATTATCCAGATACTGAAATGACCAAACCGGCACTGGAAATCATGGTGCAAGCGTATGACAAGATGGAATTGAAAGATCTTGCCCTGCATGCCCGACAAATGCTGGCGGCCAATTATCCTGACAGTGAATATGCTCACTGATGATCGATTAGAAAAACAAAGGCACCTGCGGGTGCCTTTTTGTTATCTGTTATCTGTTATTTACTTGCAAGATAATTTCGCCAACCACCCAGAGCGGTGATCTCCTCCGCCCCAGCGATGCCACAAGGTTCACAGATAAAGCCGCTGACCCACGATCCATCCGCCAGTTCGACTTTACCGATCCCCAGTGGTGCGGGAATGCCTGCGACAAAAGAGCCAAAATGCTCAGTTGGTACCGACCAAACTTCCACCGCAATCGCTGCACCATTGTCAGGATCGCGGATCAACCCCGGACGATATGGCAGCCCTCCTGCCAGCGCATACATACGATAGGCTTTCGCGGTTGCCGTCACTTGCTTCAGGAAGGCTTGGCGATCTTTGAGCTGCCAGTTCAAAGGCAAGCCAGAGAGATGTGCGCCACACACCAACACATCGATCATGCCGTTGGTTGGCTGCGCTACGACGGGTGTATTCGCGGGAAATTCCTGACCCGTTGCACCGAGTGGCAATGCCAGTTTGCGCTGCCATTGATCGGCAATCGCCAGTAACGCATCATCTTGGAAAGCTGCTGCAAACAAGGTGACACCGAACGGTAAACCCCGTTTCGAACCAGTCACGCGAAAACCTGATGGGATCGCAATCGCGCAGTAGTCCAACAAGTTCATAAAGTTGGTGTAAAAACCAAGATTGCTGTTGAGCTGAATTGGATCGGCTTCCACATCGGCGATCGGATAAATCGTGCCAGCCGTTGGTGTCACGATGAAATCGACTTTCGCCAGTTCCGCATCCGTCACTCGTTTGTAGCGCTGCAAAGCATATAGTGCTTCATACGCTTCGACCGCCGCACGCTTTTCTGCGCCACCCACAATCGTCTGAATCACCGGTAAACAGCGGGTCGGATCGTCACGGAAAAACTCTTTGATCGCCGCTAAACGCTCAGCAACATACGGACCTTCATAAAGTAACTTCGCTGCCTGCACAAACGGATCGAGGTTGATCGTGACTGCTTCGCCGCCAAGTTCTTTCAGTGTTTCGACCGATTGCCAGAACAACACTTCTGCCGCATCATCACCAAAGAACGCTAACTGTTCTGGTGCTGGCACCCCGAAGGTGAATGCCGCTGGCATTGCTTTCGCCGGAACCGCTGCGCGTGCAAATGGATCAATCGGATCAAACGCGCCCGCTACCTGCCACACCGCTTTCGCATCGGCTGCGGTGGAGGTGAAGATCGTCACGCAATCGAGGCTCTGACAAGCTGGCACGACGCCACTGCAACTAATGCGGCCTTTCGTTCCCTTCAAACCAATAATGTTGTTAAAGGAAGCTGGTACACGACCTGAACCAGCAGTGTCGGTACCTAATGAAAAACAGACCTGCCCGGTTGCAACCGATACGGCAGATCCTGCACTGGAACCACCCGAAATATAATCTGGGTCAAAACTGTTCTGACAGGCACCATACGGGCTACGCACGCCTACCAGTCCGGTCGCAAACTGATCGAGGTTAGTTTTGCCCAATGGGATCGCCCCCGCCGCGATCAGCTGCTGAACCACAAACGCCGATTCTAATGGTTGATATGCGTAATCTGGACAAGCCGCCGTAGTGGGTAGATCTACCAGATCGATGTTGTCTTTGATGGCAAATGGAATACCAAACAACGGCAAATCATCGGGCGAATGACCAGCAAGTTTTTGCAGATAATCATCTAATTGTTCTGGCGATAACACACTAATCCACGCGTGATGATCATCAGCTTGAGCATGTTGCAGACAACGATGTAATAACTTATGCGGAGTTAAAACCCCACTACGATAGGCATCATGGATAGCGCTAATGGTGATCGGTTGCGTCATAATTATTCCCCTAATACCAGTAAGCGTTGTCCTGCACGCACTTGTTGGCCGGCTTCACGACATACATTAATGACCACTCCGGCATGCGGGGCCAACACTTCAATTTCCATTTTCATCGATTCGATGATGAGCAACGGCTGACCGGCTTTGATGGTTTGGCCTGCTTCGACCAAAACCTGCCAGACGTTGCCAGAGACCAGACTTTCCACCGCTTTGTGATGATCCGGTAATGCTTCTTCCTCACCGGTTTCGATCATCATGTCGCTATCGGCAGAGAAGTTCGCTTGTCCGCTTTCGATCCAGCGTTGACGCTCGGCCTCAAATGCCGTTTGCTGACGCTCTTTCGCTACGAGAATTTTGTCGGCGTGTTCATCCACCAGCTTGTTGTAATCGGCCAGTGAGAATTGGATCTCTTCGATTTGGATTGGGTAACGACCCCGCGGGAATTCACGACGAATCCGCAGTAGCTCATCTGCATCCACTTCGTAAAATTTGATCTGATCGAAGAAGCGCAGCAGCCATGGTTGGCTGAATTCTGCTGTCTGACGATAGCGGTTCCACATCTGCAAGGTTCGACCCACAAACTGATAACCGCCCGGACCTTCCATGCCGTAAACACACAGATAGGCGCCCCCAATCCCGACCGCATTTTCTGGCGTCCAGGTGCGCGCCGGGTTGTATTTGGTGGTAACCAAGCGATGACGCGGATCGAGCGGCGTTGCCACCGGCGCACCGAGATAGACATCGCCTAAGCCCATGACCAGATAGTTGGCGTTAAAGACAATTTCTTTGACCTGTTCAATCGAATCAAGGCCATTGATACGACGGATGAATTCAATGTTCGATGGACACCAAGGCGCATCTTTCCGCACCAGTTCGTCGTATTTACGGATCGCCAGACGGGTGGCTTCATCATCCCAAGACAGCGGCAGATGAACGATTCGCGCAGGCACAGTGATCTGCTCAATATCGGTCAGTTCACTTTCCGCCTGTTCCAGCAATTCCAGTAAACGCGTCAGCGGCAGTTGCAGATTATCGTAATGAATTTGCAGCGAACGAATACCCGGTGTCAGTTCCAACACGCCGTCGATGTCAGCTTCCTGCAACCACAGCATCAGCGCATGCGCACGGAAACGCAGACGGATATCGAGCACCTGTGTGCCATATTCCACCAGCAGATAGTCATCGCCACTGGGGCGATAGACCACTTTCTCACCATACTTTTCCGCTGGCAGTGTTTTCAGGATCGGTGTGGTTGGTGGTGCAACGGCGACAGACACGGGTTGTGCCGTCAGGCTTTCCAGCTCCGCCAGTTGTGCGCGATCCAGCACTTCGGCATCCGCAATGGAGATCGGAATGAAGCGAACTTTGTCCCCTGCTTTCAGCTGGCCCATTTTCCACAGATCGGCTTTGACGAGGGTAGCCGGACAGACGAAACCACCCAGACTCGGACCATCTGGCCCCAGAATGACCGGCATGTCCCCAGTGAAATCGACCGTACCAATCGCATAAGCATTGTCATGCAGGTTCGATGGATGTAACCCTGCCTCGCCACCATCGGCACGCGCCCATTCCGGTTTTGGCCCAATCAAGCGCACACCAGTGCGACTCGAGTTGTAGTGCACTTCGTAATCGGTTGCGAAGAAGGTGTCGATATCGTGGTCAGTAAAGAAATCAGGCGCACCGTGCGGACCATAAATCACGCGCAGTTCCCAAGTATTCGTAATCGCTGGCTGTAATGCCGCGGGCAGTGATTGTTCTGCCACCGGAGTTGCTGCGACTGGCAGATGCAGTACATCCCCTGCCTGAATCGAACGCCCCACATGGCCACCAAACTGACCCAACGTAAAGGTCGAACGACTGCCGAGATAATGTGGGCAATCAATGCCACCCGCCAACAGCAGATAACTGCGCGCCCCCGCTGTTGCGACTTTACCGAGTTGCAGGGTTGCACCAGCAGGCACAGTGACTACCTGCCACATTGGCAATGCTTCACCATCCAACTTGGCATCGATGGTGGCACCTGTCAGCACGATCTGACGTACCGTATTAAATTTCAGGGTTGGACCCGACAGCGTAATTTCCAGACCTGCCGTCTCTGCATCATTGTTCAGCAGACGGTTACCCAAACGGAACGACCAGTTATCCATCGGGCCAGACGGTGGCACCCCGATATCCCAGTAACCCACACGGCCGGGGAAATCCTGAATGGTGGTTTGTGTCCCGCCAGAAAGCACATCAATGGTGGAGGGTTCATAACTGAACTCATTCAGCGTGCGAGTCAGCACTTTGCCCTGTTGCACGACATCACTGTTAAGCAGCGCGCTGAGGTATTCTTTATTGGTTTCAATGCCATACACCGTGCTGTCATGCAGCATGGTCAGCAGCGTTGAGATGGTTTGCTCACGCGAGCCCGACCAAGCAATGAGTTTTGCCAACATCGGATCAAAAAATGGCGGAACTTCAAGACCGGCATCCAGCCAATGGTCGATACGGCACGATTGACGATCCTGTTGCGGGAACTGCACCGCACTGATGAGACCAGCACTTGGGCGGAAGTTTTTCGCTGGGTCTTCGGCGTACAAACGTACCTGGATCGCATGCCCTTTGGAGGTTAGCCCTTTTGCCAGACTGTCCAATGGCGCTAAATCACCGGCACCCAATTCAATCATCCAGCGCACCAGATCCACACCATACACCTGCTCGGTGACACCATGTTCCACTTGCAGACGAGTGTTCACTTCGAGGAAATAGAAGGCACCGCTGGCATCGTCATAGACATATTCCACCGTGCCCGCACTGCGATATTTTACCTGCTGACCCAGTTTCACTGCGGTTTGCTGTAATGCCTGACGGATTTCTTCCAATAAATTCGGTGCAGGGCATTCTTCGATGACTTTCTGGTTACGGCGTTGCGCTGAACAGTCACGTTCGCCAATGGCGATCACCTTGCCCTGACCGTCACCAAACAGCTGCACTTCGATATGACGGGCGCGTTCGATGAACTTCTCGAGGAACATGCCTCCATTACTAAAATTGTTCTCAGACAGACGTTTGACCGAGGCATAAGCACCGGTCAGTTCTTCGGCGCTATAACAACGCTGCATGCCGATACCACCACCACCTGCGGTGCTTTTCAGCATGACCGGGTAACCAATGGTTTCAGCCTTTTCGAGTGCTTCTTCTAAAGAAGTCAGTAAGCCCGTACCCGGCAGCAGTGGCACATGCGCCGCTTCAGCCAGTGCACGCGCTTCGTGTTTCAGACCAAATGCCACCATCTGTTCCGGTGTCGGGCCTAAAAACACTAGCCCTTCGTCAACACAACGACGGGCAAAATCTGGGTTTTCACTGAGGAAACCATAACCAGGGTGGATCGCCTGCGCGCCGGTTTGTTTGGCAATGGTAATCAGTTTGTTCTGGTCGAGATAAGTCTGTGCGGCAGCCCCTTCACCGAGAGACCAGGCTTCGTCCGCATCTAAAACATGGCGGCTGTCCGCATCCGCTTCGCTGTAAACAGCAACTGAACCAACACCCATTTCTTTCAGGGTGCGGATAATTCGGCAGGCAATCGCGCCGCGGTTGGCAATCAATACTTTATTGAACATAGGTCTAACTCTGTTCAAGGCTGCCGGAGACGCATTTGTTCCGTCAGACTGCGGGTCGTCCCGCGAAAAACAGGGAGCGGATCAAGGTCGTCCTTGTGCTCAATTTCCCTTCTCACTTGATGTTGCCGTTGCTGTCTGTCGCCTTCCTGCATCATCAATTGCTTTGGGATATATAGTTTAATTCCAGACTAAAACTTCAACCGGTGTTGGGTTGTAGGCATTACATGGGTTATTCAATTGCGGGCAGTTCGAAATCAGCACAATGACATCCATCTGCGCTTTCAGTTCGACATATTTACCCGGCGCACTGATGCCATCGGCAAACGTCAAACCACCTTCTGCGGTAATTGGCACGTTCATGAAGAAGTTGATGTTGTGCGTGATATCGCGTTTGCTCATGCCAAACTCTGGGTTTTCTGTCACCGCCAGTAACCAGCTGTCACGACAAGCATGCATGTGTTTTTTGCCAAGGTCATAACGCACCTGGTTACTTTCCGTCGCACACGCGCCACCTAAGGTGTCATGACGACCACAGGTATCCGCGACGATTTCCAGCATCGGGTTGCATTCGTTGGTCATCAACATGGTGCCCGCAGACAGATAAACATTACCTTGCTCACGGATGGTATCAACCGCGCTATACCGCTCGGCTGGGTTTGCCGCGGAATAAAACAACGTGTCTGCCGCTTGGTTGCCTTCCAGATCGACAATACGAATGGTCTGCCCCGCTTTGACCACTTTCATCCAGTAATCACCTGCCATCACGGTTTCGCGATACGCCACATCGGTAGGGTTCAGTAAACTTTCCTTCATCATAACCAAAGCTCCTTAGTGACCAGCGCAGCAAACATAACGACGGGTATTTTCAAACCCACGACCATTTTCAGGGCGAGAAATCCGGCAGACATCATCTTCCGCAACCGGATCGGCTTTATACAGTGCGTACTGAATGGGTTTGCGAGGATATTCAGTGGCTGGATCCATCGGATGAGGACAAGTGTTAAACACCACCAGCGTTTCCATTTCAAAACGCAGCATGATGGTGTCACCTGCTTTCGAATGACCTTCCGCAAACTTCATGTTGCCTTCTTCATCGGTGAACACTTTGCTAAACAGGTTCAGGTTCGCCGCCAGATCGCGAGCACCTAAGCCATATTTCGCCACTTCCACCAAGAAGCTGTCATAACCGTTTTGTTTCCACAGATTGCGTTGATGCTGGTAATCACGTTCGCCCCAACGCGCCGCTACTTTTGCTTTGTTGGTGGTCCCAGCAACGGAGTCGATCCAACCGGTATCGTCCTGCACGATCGAGCAGAAAATACGACCCATATCGGAATACAGACAATGACCCGTCGTCAGTTTGAATGTGTGCTGGCACTTCAAGGTATCGGGCGCGTTGTAACGCTCCAGCAGGTTACGTGGGTTGTAGAACAGCATGCCGACGTTGGCTCCACCTTCCACATCGGTAATTTTCAGCAGTGAGCCCGCAGGCATCACCAGCGACCAGTGGCTGCCACCCGGCAGCGAATCTTCATACAGTAATTCGGCCATGTTATTGCTCCGTTTTTTCTGGTGGTGGAAGCAGCGCCGCATGTTCAGCGTTCAGCTTTCCACCCTGTAAAGGAATGTCATAAGTAATTTGCGCGCCATAGCGTTGTGGCGACTGCGGATCATGACGGGTCTTATCAAACACCCAGAGTCGGCTGCCCAACGCAAAGCCCTCTTTCAGGTCGTGCGTCACCATAAAAATGGTCAGTTGTTGCTGTAACCACAGCTCGCGAATGAGTTGGTGCATGTCACCACGGATCCCCGGATCTAGCGCACCAAACGGTTCATCAAGCAGCAAAATACGTGGCTTTTTCATCAGTGCCTGCGCAATCGCCAGACGTTGCTGCATGCCACCCGACAATTCACTCGGATAACGGTTCAGCGCATGGCTTAACCCCACCCGTTCCAACATGGCTTCTGCGCGTTCCTGCGCTGCTTTTTTGGCAGCACCAAACAACTTGCCGAGGAAGGGCGATTGAGCAAACTCATCTGCCAACATGACGTTGCCGAGCACCGTCAGATGTGGAAACACCGAATATTTCTGGAACACGATGCCGCGATGTTCATCCGGTTCCTGCGGGATCGGCTGACCATCCAACAACAACTCGCCACGCGACACGCTTTCCGTACCCAGCACCAGTTTCAAGAAAGTGCTTTTGCCACAGCCGGATGCCCCGACCACAGTGACAAACTCACCCGCATTGATAGAGACGTTGATGCGTTCCAGCACACAGACATCGCCGTATTCTTTCCAGACATTTTTCGCCTGCAGGATGGGCATTGAGGTATTCATCCTTGCGCCTCCCCGTTCCGACCGAAGTACCACGGAAAGGCTTTCCGCGAGATCACTTTTAAAATCCAGTCCATTGCAAACGCCAGTAAGGTGATCCAAACCACATACGGCAGGATGATCGACATATCGAGATAACGACGCACGAGGAAGATCCGGTAACCCAAGCCTTCGGTTGCCGCGATCGCTTCTGCCGCAATCAAGAACAACCAAGCACTGCCGAGCGTCAGACGAATGGCTTCGATCAGGCGCGGGAGCACTTGTGGCAGCATCATGCGCAATAAGATCTGCGAGGTCGAAGCCCCCAAGGTCTGTGCTTTGATCAGCTGTTCTTCCGGCAAGCTCAGGGTTTTTAGCTGTAAATCACGAATCAGGATCGGGCAGATCCCAATCACAATCAGCATCACTTTCGCCAAATCGCCTAAGCCAAACACGATGAACAAAATCGGCAGGATCGCCATCGGTGGCACCAGCGACAACGCTGTCACCAATGGCGAAACCGGTGTGCGGAACAGCGGAATACCGCCATTCAGCAGACCAACCAGCAAGCCCAACAAGGCACTGATCCCCACCCCCATCAACAAGAGCTTCAAGCTGGAAAGTGTATCCGCCCACAGTAGATATTCTCCGCTGCGACGGCTTGGCTCGAATGCCATGCGCGCAATCGAATCCAAGATCACCGGGAATGACGGCAACAGTTTGTCATTCGGATTTGCAGCCAGACGTGCTTCTGAATTGATCAGATACAGCACCAGCAACACCACGAATGGCAACAGTGCCAGTAACCAGCGACCTAAACGATCCGGTTGTCGATTAATGAGTCGGGCCATTGCCAATCTCCTTTACAACGCAGATCACAGCTTACCGTCGGCAGCCATTTGCATATAAGTTGGGTCAAACCGCAGCTTCACATTGTTTTTGTCGCCGTAAATACCTGCTGGAGTTTCGATGCCGATAAAGTCAGCGCTCGGTGCATTTTCACCCAGCAAACCGTGCTGCAATGAAAATTCCGATACTAACTGCATGGTCAGTTTCAGGTGAGGGTCCTGCGCCTGTGATAAGGCATCAACCGGGTTATAAAACATTTTGGTGGCCTTCAACTGCGCATCGTAACCCGCCAGATCGGTGCCCGATGCTTTCGCCATCGCCGTACGTGCTTGTTTAGCTTTAGCATCATTGCCAGACATGGTGTACATCACTTCATACCAAGCACCGGCCAGCGCTTTACCCAATTCCGGATGCGCTTTCAGCTTGTCGGTTTTGACTACCATCAAATCGAGAATTTCACCGGGGATCTTGCTGGAATCAAACACCAAGTGGCTGCCCGGTTGTTTAACAACCTCTGACAACATCGGGTTCCAAGTCACGGTGGCGGTGACATCTTTAGTCGCATACGCAGACACGATATCGGCATCAGAAGTGTTAACGATCTTGATGTCTTTCTCGTTCATGCCCTGCGTTTCCAGCGCACGCGCCAGCAGATAATGTGACACACTCAGCTCCACCAGATTAACGGGCTGGCCTTTGATATCTTTCAGCTCGGATTTGCCTTTCAGCACCACACCATCATTACCATTGGAATAATCACCAATGATCATCGCAGTAGAATCTACGCCACCGGCTGCCGGAATAGTCAACGCATCCATGTTGGTCATTACACAGCCATCAAAACCACCGGCGGTATACTGATTGATCGACTCGACGTAGTCGTTCACCTGCACGACATCAATATCAATACCGTACTTGTCTGCCCATTTTTTGATAATGCCGCTTTGCGCTGCATAATCCCAAGGCATCCAACCGGCATAAATCGTCCAGGCTACTTTGAATTTCTCTTTTGCAAATGCTGGCACAGAGCCAAACAAAAAGACCGGTAACAGGCCAACACACAGCCATTTACGGAATGAGGAGCTAAAAGTGGATTTTTTCATGGTTCCCTCCCTGGGAGCACGTGGTTAAAACACAAGAGATCATGGCTGTGCGCCGCTGTCTCCCGGGTTTTTGTCCCGCCGTGTAACCTTCAGGGAAGGTCGACAACTCTCGGACCAGACACTTACTCAGTAAGCCGGAACCCTAGTCATCCATTACAAATTGTGGCACAGAAGCCAGCGTTTGCACGCCATAAACATCAAGTGCGTTATCTAACCAAACTAATGCAATTCATAAGCCAAGAGTAAATTAGCGCAAAAATGGCATAAAAATACTCATTTGAGATTAATAATGCGATTTTTATTAATTAGCTTGCCTAATTATTGTTATTGCGCGCCAAAATGAAACACCATTTAAGGGCAAATGTAATGTAATTTGTAAATGGGAAATAACCAACGTAAACCACTGGTTATAAACAAGTTAATACGTTAAAACTAATATATTTATTATGTTTTTTTATCAAAAAAATCGCTTTATACTCAAATTTCACTGTAAAGATCATATTAATTACTTATTTATATCTTATAAGATTAACAGACCATTGAAGGAAAAGGATGGCTGTTGAATGATAGCTCTCGCCACACCGTCAGCAGTACAGGATGTAACTCTATGAACCATTTTGCATCAACCGCAGGCAGAGAAAGAGAATTCTCTGAGCAACATAATCTTATCTCTACCACTGACACCCAAAGCCGTATCACCTACGCCAATGAACATTTCTGCGATATCGCTGGCTATCACCCGGATGAGCTCGAAAACCAATACCACAATGTCGTACGCCATGCTGATATGCCGAAAGCCGCATTCAAAGACATGTGGGATCATCTAAAAGATAAAAAAAGCTGGATGGGTGTCGTAAAAAACCGCTGTAAAAATGGTGATCATTATTGGGTTAATGCTTATGTCACACCAATTTTAGATAACAACGGTAATGTATTTGAATATCAATCAGTACGCACTAAACCATCCAGAGCAGATATTGAAAGAGCCGCCGGTTATTACCAACAAATTAACCAAGGAAAATTACCACGGGCATTACGTTTGCCTACGTTTAATATTTCGTTTATTTCTCTTTTACTTTCATTCGGTACAATTATCGCAATTATTGCCAATATGATGTTATCGGAAATAAATCCGCTTTCATCCATCGCCATTGGTTTAGTCATAATACAATCCGTCTTTGCGATCTGGTGGGGAAAAAAATTAAAAACACTGGCCAATATTGCTAAAGAAAATTTTAAGACTGATATTACCCAAGTATTATATACCGGCCGTCGCGATGAGCTTGCCGCGATCGAATTAGCTCTCAGAATGAAAAAAGCCGAGTTAAGAGCCATTGTCGGACGAACCGGTGATACCTGTAATACCATTCTTCAAGCAGCGGAAGATGATGCTGGTAATATTCAGTCCATCACCAATAACATCGACCAACAACGCGCAGAAACAGAGCAGCTGGCTACGGCCATCAATGAAATGAGCAGCTCGATCCGCGAAGTGGCTACCAGTGCCAGCTCAACTTCGGAATTAACCGCAGAAGCACGCCAAACTGCCGAGCTGGGTCAAAAAAGTATCCAGGCAACGGTTAGTGCGGTAAATGCCTTGCATGATGAGTTAGATAACTCTAAACAAGTAATTAATGAATTAGCGGATAACACCAAGCACATTGGCAGCATCCTTGATGTCATTACCAGTATTGCCGATCAAACCAACTTATTAGCACTCAATGCCGCGATCGAAGCCGCCAGAGCCGGAGAACAAGGGCGCGGTTTTGCGGTCGTTGCTGATGAGATCCGTTCTTTAGCTTTGAAAACTCGCACCTCTACCGATGAAATTCAGCAGATGATCTCGAAACTGCAAAGCAGTGCCAGTACCGCGGTCACGACGATGGATCATGGTGCTGATTTGTCAGAGACTTGTCGTACACAAGCCAATGCAGCCGGTGAAGTATTCGGTCAAATTAATGACATGCTGCATCACGTGACTGATGCCAGCCATCAGATTGCCACCGCCGTTGAAGAACAAGCGTATGTGACTGAAGACATTAATCGCAGCATTCATAATATTCGCGAATTAGCCGATACCAGCACAACCAGCAGCCATACGGCCGTAGATCGTATCGCGTTACTGGTAGAACGCCTGCAAGGCTTATGTCGTCTGATCAACCAATTTCAACGTTAATACAATATTACAGGACGGTTTTCGCTGAAATCGTCCTGTTTATCCTTTCAAGATCCCGTTGATCCTTCCGATCGTCAAAAAAATAGCTTAATTACTGGCACAACCTTTGCTCATTAACGAATACCCGCTAGACGTTATTCAGGGATATTTTATGAGACGGTGGAATAGACACTTTAGCCAATACCGCACACTGAACTGGCTTATGATATGGATGCTGCTTTGCTGCTGCACAATTCTATTATTTCCGGTCGAACGCTTACACAGCGCAGGGGAATGGTTAATACAATTCAGAGTATTCTTTAGTCTGGGTTTGTTAATTGCCTGCTCATATTTTGCCAGCCAGCTATTACTGATTGGTTGGGATCATGCACTTACGCATTGGTTGGAACGTCAGAAACAGCAAAATTTGCAGCGTATGATTGAGTGCCTTGATTTCACCGAAAAGGCTATTTTACGTGAGTTTGTGATTCAACGAAAAAGCGTCATAAATTTGCCATTGACCGAACCGGCAGTCAAAAATTTGTTAGACGCAGGCGTGCTCGACTTTGCATACGGCCAACCACTGAACGATGACTTAAGTCAGATAAAAGCGTTGATGATTGCATTAGAAGCCCGTCCGTTACTGACCTACAAAGCCCTTGGTTTGAGTAACGGTAAAATGAGCGAAGAACAAGTCGAAATTATTATGAACGCACGTCCAAAATACGTCAGTAAAAACTCAATGCGCTGATCCCATACCTAATTAATAAAAAAGCACCTTTGAAAGGTGCTTTTTTATTTAACCAGATCAACGAGTTAAATTTTATTCAGTACGCGATTTCAAATAACCAGCATAATCTGGAATTTCAATACTGAATTCTTTTTTCATATTCGGTGAATCCATCAAGAAGTCAGCCGTTGCCTGATTGGTTGCCATCGGAATATTCCATACTGCAGCCAAACGTAATAATGCTTTAACATCCGGATCATGCGGTACGGCATTGAGCGGATCCCAGAAGAAAATTAATACATCAATTTTTCCTTCTGCAATCAAAGCCCCTAATTGCTGATCGCCACCCATTGGCCCAGACAGCAAACAAGTGATCGGCAACCCCGCTTCTTTACTTAAACGAGTGCCTGTTGTCCCTGTCGCATACAGATGATGTAACTTCAACTCTTCAGCACGCACCTTTACCCAATCAACCAGCGCCTGCTTCATATTATCGTGTGCCACTAAAGCAACACGTTTGTGCCCAGCCATCTCACGTTGAGTCATTAACGCCATACCAATCCCTCGGATAAATAATCTAGTCGTGCTTAAATTTGCGCTGCACAGTATATATTTTTGATAAAAATAAAGGGCGACCTAAGTCGCCCTTTATTACATTGCGTATGCGCAAATTAATCGATTATTCGATTACTTTAGCAACAACGCCCGCGCCTACGGTACGACCGCCTTCACGGATTGCAAAACGCAAACCATCATCCATCGCGATTGGGTGGATCAGGGTTACTACCATTTTGATGTTGTCGCCTGGCATTACCATTTCTACGCCTTCTGGCAGTTCGATGGTACCGGTCACGTCAGTGGTACGGAAGTAGAACTGTGGACGGTAGCCTTTGAAGAATGGAGTGTGACGACCACCTTCTTCTTTTGACAGTACGTATACTTCTGATTCGAATTTGGTGTGCGGAGTGATTGTACCTGGTTTAGCCAGTACTTGACCACGTTCTACGTCATCACGTTTAGTACCACGCAGCAACACACCTACGTTCTCGCCTGCACGACCTTCGTCCAGCAGTTTACGGAACATTTCAACGCCAGTACAAGTGGTCTTGGTGGTTTCTTTCAAACCAACGATTGACACTTCTTCACCAACTTTGATGATACCGCGTTCAACACGGCCAGTTACTACTGTACCACGACCTGCGATTGAGAATACGTCTTCGATTGGCAGCAGGAATGGCTTGTCGATCGCACGTTCTGGTTGTGGAATGTATGAATCCAGTGCCGCAGCCAGTTCCAGGATCTTCTCTTCCCACTGAGCTTCGCCTTCCAGCGCTTTCAGTGCAGAACCACGGATAACTGGAGTGTCATCGCCTGGGAAGTTGTATTCTGACAGCAGTTCACGAACTTCCATCTCAACCAGGTCCAACAACTCTTCGTCGTCTACCATGTCACATTTGTTCAGGAACACGATGATGTATGGAACGCCTACCTGGCGACCCAGCAGAATGTGTTCACGAGTCTGTGGCATTGGGCCGTCAGTTGCCGCTACTACCAGGATCGCGCCGTCCATCTGTGCAGCACCAGTGATCATGTTTTTAACATAGTCAGCGTGGCCTGGGCAGTCTACGTGTGCGTAGTGACGTGATTCAGTATCGTATTCAACGTGTGAAGTGTTGATGGTGATACCACGTGCTTTTTCTTCTGGTGCGTTGTCGATCTGATCGAATGCACGCGCTTGACCACCGAATTTTTTAGCCAGCACGTTGGTGATGGCAGCAGTCAGAGTAGTTTTACCGTGGTCAACGTGGCCGATAGTACCAACGTTAACGTGGGGTTTTGTACGTTCAAATTTTTCTTTAGACACGACGTTGTCCTTCCTATTTGATTATTTCCGCCAGCCTGAACTGGCGGAAAAGATTACGTGTTAATTATTTAGACTTACGTGATTCAATCACCGCCAGAGCGATGTTGTTTGGCGTTTCAGCGTACTTACCGAACTCCATAGAGTAAGAAGCACGGCCCTGAGTAGCAGAACGCAAGTCAGTTGCATAACCGAACATTTCTGACAGCGGCACCAGCGCACGAACGATCTTGCCTGATGGACCATCTTCCATGCCTTCGATAATGCCACGACGACGGTTCAAGTCACCGATAACATCACCCATGTAGTCTTCTGGAGTTTCAACTTCAACCTTCATGATTGGCTCCAGCAGAACTGGGCTTGCTTGCATGAAGCCTGATTTGAATGCCATAGAAGCAGCGATTTTGAACGCCAGTTCAGAGGAGTCAACATCATGGTAAGAACCGAAATGCAGACGAACACCCAAATCCACTACTGGATAGCCAGCCAGAGGACCAGATTTCAGCTGTTCACGGATACCCTTATCAACACCAGGAATGAATTCACCAGGAATTACACCGCCCTTGATGTCGTTAGTAAAGGTATAACCAGCGCCTTGCTCCAGTGGGAACATGTCGATCACAACGTGACCGTACTGACCACGACCACCAGACTGTTTCGCGTGTTTACCTTGGATATCTTTCGCTTCATTGCGGATCGTTTCACGGTAAGCAACCTGTGGTTTACCCACGTTCGCTTCAACCTTGAATTCACGACGCATACGGTCAACGATGATTTCTAAGTGCAGTTCACCCATACCAGCGATGATGGTCTGACCTGATTCTTCGTCAGTCCATACGCGGAATGAAGGATCTTCTTGAGCCAAACGACCCAGCGCCAGACCCATTTTTTCTTGGTCAGCTTTGGTTTTTGGTTCAACAGCAACAGAGATAACTGGCTCTGGGAATTCCATACGTTCCAGGATGATCGGTGCGCTTTCAACACACAGAGTATCACCGGTAGTTACGTCTTTCAGACCGATCGCAGCCGCGATGTCACCAGCACGAACTTCTTTGATCTCTTCACGCTTGTTCGCATGCATCTGAACGATACGACCGATACGGTCTCTCTTACCTTTAACAGAGTTCAGTACGGTATCACCAGAGTTCACCACGCCTGAATAGCAACGGAAGAACGTCAAGTTACCAACGAACGGGTCAGTTGCGATTTTGAACGCCAGTGCAGAGAATGGCTCATCATCGCTTGGGTGACGTTCTGCAGGAGTACCGTCATCCAACTGACCTGCGATAGCAGGTACGTCGATTGGTGCTGGTAAGTATTCAATTACCGCATCCAGCATCGCCTGAACACCTTTGTTCTTAAATGCAGAACCACAGGTAACCAGGATAACTTCGTTGTTCAGTACGCGTTGACGCAGAGCGGCTTTTAGTTCTTCTTCAGAGAACTCGTCACCACCCAAATATTTTTCCATCAACTCTTCTGACGCTTCGGCAGCAGATTCAACCAGATTCTGGTGCCAAGTTTGCGCTTCTTCCAGCAGTTCCGCAGGGATATCTTCATAAGTGAAGGTAGTACCTTGGTCTGCTTCGTTCCAGTTGATCGCTTTCATTTTGATCAGGTCGATAACACCTTTGAAGTTATCTTCCGCGCCGATTGGCAATTGCAGAGGTACTGCGTTACCTTTCAGACGAGTTTTGATCTGTTCAACTGCACGCAAGAAGTTCGCACCGGTACGGTCCATTTTGTTGATGAACGCAATACGTGGAACTTTATATTTGTTAGCCTGACGCCATACGGTTTCAGACTGTGGCTGAACACCACCTACTGCACAGTAAACCATTACTGCGCCGTCCAGAACACGCATTGAACGCTCTACTTCGATAGTAAAGTCTACGTGGCCTGGGGTATCGATGATGTTAACACGGTGTGGTTGGAACTGTTTGCCCATACCACTCCAGAAACAGGTAGTCGCCGCAGAGGTAATGGTAATACCACGCTCTTGTTCCTGTTCCATCCAGTCCATGGTAGCTGCGCCATCATGAACTTCACCAATTTTGTGGTTTACACCGGTGTAAAACAGGATACGTTCTGTAGTCGTTGTTTTACCGGCGTCGATGTGTGCGCTGATACCGATATTACGGTAACGCTCAATGGGTGTTGCACGAGCCACGATAGATATCCTCTTACTAAGGTTGAACCTTAGACAACGAAACCGCGTACAGGCCACCCAAGGATGGCCTGTACAACCGGATTACCAGCGATAGTGAGCGAATGCTTTATTCGCTTCAGCCATGCGGTGCACGTCTTCACGTTTCTTAACCGCAGAACCTTTATTGTCGGCTGCATCCAGCAGTTCACCTGCCAAACGCTGAGCCATGGATTTTTCACCACGTTTGCGAGCCGCATCTACCAACCAGCGCATAGCCAGGGCATTACGACGCACTGGACGAACTTCTACCGGAACCTGGTAAGTAGAACCACCAACACGGCGGGACTTAACTTCCACGTTCGGACGGATGTTGTCCAAAGCACCTTCAAAAGTAGCTAAGTGGTCTTTACCACTTTTGTTAGCAATGATTTCTAAAGCACCGTAAACAATGCTTTCAGAAACGGATTTCTTACCGTCAACCATTACTACGTTGATGAATTTAGCCAGCAGCTCAGAACCGAACTTAGGATCTGGCAGAATTTTACGCTGACCAACAACGCGACGTCTTGGCATTTTAATTCTCCGAAACTTCAGGTTTTACCCAAAACAAAAAAATGTTTTATGAAAAATGTTTGGCCTTACTTAACGGAAAACCATTAAGCCTTAGGCTTCTTCACGCCGTATTTGGAGCGAGATTGTTTACGGTCTTTAACACCGGAGCAATCCAACGCACCACGAACGGTGTGGTAACGCACACCTGGTAAGTCTTTAACACGACCACCACGGATCAGGACCACGGAGTGTTCCTGCAGGTTATGGCCTTCACCACCGATGTAAGAAGTAACTTCGAATCCGTTAGTTAAACGAACACGACATACCTTACGCAGTGCTGAGTTAGGTTTTTTAGGGGTAGTGGTATACACGCGTGTACACACACCACGTTTTTGTGGGCAAGCATTCAAGGCAGGAACGCTGCTTTTTACAACTTGCTTAACGCGTGGCTTGCGAACAAGCTGGTTAATAGTTGCCATTAAAAGCTCCTGGTAATAGCAATCGCTTTATAAACATGTGAAAAATCCTCCCCGCAGATACGGGGACGCAAAATTCTATGTCTGTATGGCCTGCGAGTCAAGATTTATACAGCTATAGATGGATATAGCTGAGATGAAGTGAAGTATAGGTGACAAAAAGTGCGGTTGCGGAAATATCTTTTACCAGCAAAATGGGCTGCCATGTTCGATAACAAGCGCGACATAACCCGCCATATCGAGGGTAATACCGACTTTAGCAGTTAATCCCCTCGCCGTTAAATCATCCTGCAAGACATAAATTGTCTTATCTTGCAGCTGCTGAGTCCAAAGACTTGTGGTCGTAGCGATGACCGCATCTTGGATCAATAACAGTTGGTCGTCTGCCTGCATGAAATCCAGACAACTTTGCAGACTAGTATCCGAAAAAGGCGATTGTGAAACGACATGCAGCATAAAATTCTCAAAACATCAGTTTGATTTGATAAGCCGTTAATTGGCTATAAAACGTATCTTGTGGCAACACAGTTACCGGCATCAATAATTGGTCACACGTAATTTCACGTTCAGCTAGCGATTCAGCTGATACATAAATATTTTCAATATCATACAGCTCACACAACTTAAACATGGCCGAATGATCTTTAGCCAGAATCACCGCCGACTGTTGCTGTCTGAGTAACTGATAAACGCCATCTGCCATAAAAAAAGCAGCAATATTTTCAGTATAAGCCGAAGTAGCCAGCATGGCATCTAATCCTTCTCTGCCACTGGCCTTCCCATAAGGCGCTTGCCGAAAAACAAAAGCGATCTGATTCATAGGCCAACTTAAAAACGAACAACACGATCGGCAGTTATTAGCATTTCTGCCAACTGCCCTAAACCTGAAAGCAAGAATGGTGCTTGCACATTACTGCTACCTTTTCCTGATTCAGTTGCGAGAACACTATCTAAAATACCGCGTCGTTGCGCTGCTGCAATACAGGTATGTAGCGGGATCTGCTCCTGTATCGCTAATTGACACCACAACTGATGTAAATCATCTTCATCTGTTGCCGGAGAATGCAGAAAACTCGCATTCATGACACCATCTTGATAAAAAAACACGCCAAGAATGGCGTGTCCGGAGGCCAATACCGCTTGTACAAAACGATATGCTGAGCTGGCAGCCTGTGTCCCGTAGGCTGGGCCGCTAACTACAATTGCAAAATTTAAACCCATTCTATTTAGCTACGTAAGCAATCGCTTCAACTTCAACGAGTACATCTTTAGGTAAACGAGCAACTTCAACACATGAACGCGCAGGCGCACTTTCATTGAAAAATTGTGCATACACTTCGTTGAACGCAACAAAATCGTTCATATTTTTCAGAAAACAAGTTGTTTTCATTACTGTGGCTGTCGATGCTCCAGCAGCTTCTAAGATCGCACTCAGATTACGTAATACTTGTTCCGCCTGAACTTTGATGTCCCCAGTCACCAATTGCATGGTTTCCGGAATTAACGGGATCTGACCAGAGGTAAATACCAGATCGCCCAGTTTAGTTGCCTGTACATATGGCCCAATAGCCGCAGGCGCTTTTTCCGTTGCAATAATAGATTTAGACATCGTTCCCTCGTAACTAGTTATCAATACCCGCTGATAGTAATACCAGCCCTAATAACGGCGCAACTCTCAGCCGCACAAAAAACAAGAGGCCCCGTAGGGCCTCTGAAATATTGCTTTTGTCTGATTGATTACTCAGCGCTTAAATTACCTGCCGCATTCAACAAATCAGCCAAATTCTGCTCGGCATCATCAGCAGTCACTACCGGCGCAGCCACCGCTTGTGCGGCAACACGACGTTTCTGTAAGCGACCATGATGATAAGCAAAACCAGTACCTGCAGGGATCAGACGACCAACGATCACGTTTTCTTTCAGACCACGTAAATCATCAACCTTACCTGATACAGCGGCTTCAGTCAGTACGCGAGTAGTTTCCTGGAACGACGCAGCAGAGATAAAGGACTCTGTATTCAGCGACGCTTTGGTAATACCCATCAATACACGACGGAAAGTAGCTGGTTCCTTACCTTGAGCGATCAGTTTGCGGTTGGCGATCTTCACTCGGACCACATCAGCCTGTTCACCTTCCAGCAGGTCAGAATCACCTGGAGAAGCAATTTCGCCTTTACGCAGCATCTGACGAACGATCACTTCGATGTGTTTATCGTTGATTTTTACGCCTTGCAGACGGTAAACGTCCTGCACTTCGTTAACGATATAGTTCGCAACCGGGCTTACGCCACGCAGACGCAGAATGTCATGAGCAGATTCTGGACCATCGGCTAACACTTCACCCTGCTGAACTTTTTCACCTTCGAACACGTTCAGGTTACGCCATTTCGGAATCATTTCCTCATAGGCTTCACCACCGTCAGTCGGTGTGATCACCAGACGACGTTTACCTTTGGTTTCTTTACCGAAGGAGATCGTACCGGAAATTTCCGCCAGAATTGCAGGTTCTTTTGGTTGACGTGCTTCGAACAAGTCAGCAACACGTGGCAGACCACCGGTGATATCTTTCGTACCACTGGATGCCTGCGGAATACGTGCAACCGCGTCACCAACGCTTACCTGTGCACCGTCTTCCAGCTGAACAATCGCTTGGCCTGGCAGGAAGTATTGCGCTGATACGTCAGTACCTGGGATCAATACGTCTTTACCATGGCTATCAACCAATCGAACGGTTGGACGCAGCTCTTTACCTGTTGAGGTACGCTCGTTAACGTCCAGAACCACGATGCTTGACAGACCAGTCAGCTCGTCGGTTTGACGAGTAACGGTGATGCCTTCAATCATGTTTTCAAACTGGATACGACCCGCCACTTCAGTGATGATTGGGTGAGTATGTGGATCCCAGTTCGCAACAATTTCGCCAGCACGTACAGCCTGGCCATCTTTCACTTCCAACACAGAACCGTAAGGCAGCTTGTGGCTTTCTTTGGTACGGCCCAGTTCGTCCATGATGGTCAGTTCAGAAGAACGTGATGTGATAACCAGCTTGCCAGCACTGTTTTCAACAGATTTGGCATTTTGCAGTTTAATCACACCGGTGTTTTTCACGGTTGCACTGCTTTCTGCCGCTGCTCGTGATGCCGCACCACCGATATGGAACGTACGCATGGTCAGCTGAGTACCTGGTTCACCGATGGATTGAGCCGCGATAACACCCACTGCTTCACCATTGTTAACCAGATGACCGCGCGCCAAGTCACGACCATAACAATGAGCACAAATACCAAAATCAGATTCACAAGAGATGGCTGAACGAACTTTAACTCGGTCAACTGAGTTACGTTCCAGAATGTTACACCACTGTTCATCCAACAATGTGTTGTGCGCAACCAAGACTTCATCAGTACCTGGTTTCAGCACATCTTCAGCGATCACACGACCCAGTACACGTTCGCGCAGTGGCTCAACAACATCACCACCTTCGATCAGCGGGGTCATCCACAGACCTTCTGTGGTACCACAATCTGGTTCAGTGATCACAACGTCCTGAGCCACGTCAACCAAACGACGGGTCAGATAACCGGAGTTCGCTGTCTTCAGTGCGGTATCCGCCAGACCTTTACGAGCACCGTGGGTTGAGATGAAGTACTGCAGTACGTTCAGACCTTCACGGAAGTTCGCCACGATTGGCGTTTCGATGATCGAGCCGTCTGGCTTAGCCATCAGACCACGCATACCCGCCAACTGACGGATCTGAGCAGCAGAACCACGCGCACCAGAATCGGCCATCATGAAGACGCTGTTAAACGAGGCCTGAACTTCCGCTTCACCCAGCTTATTGGTTCTTGTCTCTTTCGACAAGTTTTCCATCATCGCTTTCGATACACGTTCGTTGGCACTAGCCCAGATATCGATAACTTTATTGTAGCGTTCGCCAGCAGTTACCAGACCTGATTGGAATTGTTCCTGAATTTCAGCAACTTCCGCTTCTGCCGCTTCGATAATTTCTTTCTTCGCCTGCGGGATCACCATGTCGTCAATACCAACAGATGAACCTGACAGCGCAGCGTAATGGAAACCGGTATACATCAGCTGGTCAGCAAAGATAACGGTATCTTTCAGACCCTGCTTACGGTAACAGGTGTTCAATACTTTAGAGATCTGCTTCTTACCCATTGCCTGGTTAGAAACATATTTGATCCAGCGTTCTGGATGAGCAGCCAATTCCGCATGACCCGCTTCGGTCATCGGCAATGGCGGATCGATCAGCGCATACTCCATACCTTTTGGCAGGATCAACGACAGGATCGCACGACCTACTGTGGTATTTTTCAGCTCGATTTTCTCAACCAATTCACCAGCTTCGTTTTTAACGTATTCAGTGATACGGCATTTCACGCGAGCATGCAGTGAGGCCAAACCAGCACGGTAGATTTTTTCCGCTTCTTTCGCGCCGGATAAAACCATACCTTCACCTTTCGCACCAACGCAGGAACGAGTCATGTAATACAGACCCAATACCACGTCCTGAGAAGGAACGATGATAGGTTCACCAGAGGCAGGCGACAGAATGTTGTTGGTTGACATCATCAACGCACGCGCTTCCAACTGCGCTTCTAGCGTCAGAGGAACGTGAACCGCCATCTGGTCACCGTCGAAGTCGGCGTTGAATGCAGAACAAACCAACGGATGCAGCTGGATTGCTTTACCTTCGATCAGAATTGGTTCAAACGCCTGGATACCCAGACGGTGCAGTGTTGGCGCACGGTTCAGCATGACAGGATGTTCACGGATCACGTCATCCAGAATATCCCATACTACTGCTTCTTCACGCTCAACCATCTTTTTAGCAGCTTTGATGGTGGTCGCTAAACCACGAGTTTCCAGCTTGCCATAGATGAATGGTTTGAACAGTTCCAGTGCCATTTTCTTTGGCAGACCGCATTGGTGCAAACGCAGAGTCGGGCCTACTGTAATTACAGAACGACCAGAGTAGTCAACACGTTTACCCAGCAAGTTCTGACGGAAACGACCCTGTTTACCTTTGATCATATCGGCCAAAGATTTCAGAGGACGTTTGTTAGAACCGGTGATAGCACGACCACGACGACCGTTATCCAGCAGAGCGTCAACCGCTTCTTGCAGCATACGTTTTTCGTTGCGAACGATGATATCTGGTGCAGCCAGATCCAGCAGACGTTTCAGACGGTTGTTACGGTTGATCACGCGGCGATACAGATCGTTCAGATCTGAAGTCGCGAAGCGGCCACCATCCAACGGAACCAATGGACGCAGATCCGGCGGCAACACAGGCAGCACGGTCATGATCATCCATTCTGGTTTATTACCAGATTGCAGGAAAGACTCCATCAGCTTCAGGCGTTTGGTGGTCTTTTTGCGTTTGGTTTCAGAATTGGTCTGGCTCAGTTCTTCGCGCATAGTCGCGATTTCATGTTCCAGATCTTGCGCACGCAGCAACGCCAGGATGGCTTCAGCACCCATTTTAGCGTCGAATTCGTCACCGTATTCTTCCAGCGCATCCAGATATTGTTCTTCGGTCAGCATCTGACTGCGTTCAAGGCTGGTCATACCAGCGTCAACCACAACAAATGATTCGAAATACAATACGCGTTCGATGTCACGCAGGGTCATGTCAAGCAACAGACCGATACGGGATGGCAAAGATTTCAGGAACCAGATATGTGCAACTGGAGAAGCCAGCTCAATGTGACCCATGCGTTCACGACGCACTTTAGTCTGAGTAACTTCAACGCCACATTTTTCACAAATCACACCACGGTGTTTCAGACGCTTATACTTACCGCATAAGCATTCATAATCTTTAACTGGTCCGAAGATGCGAGCACAAAACAGGCCGTCACGTTCTGGTTTGAACGTGCGATAGTTAATGGTTTCAGGCTTTTTAACTTCACCGAATGACCAGGAACGGATCATGTCAGGCGATGCCAGACCGATCTTGATACCGTCAAACTCTTCAGTCTTGCTCTGCGCTTTTAAAAACTTGAGTAAGTCTTTCACCTGTATCTCCCGTCAGGAGGTTAACTTCGGTATGCCGCGACGCGGCATACCGTTACTATTCTGAGTCCAGAAACAAGGACGTACGTCCTTACTCTTCTTCCAACTCGATGTTGATACCCAACGAGCGGATTTCCTTCAGCAATACGTTGAAGGATTCTGGTATACCTGGTTCCATGCGATGATCGCCATCGACGATGTTTTTATACATCTTAGTACGACCGTTCACATCGTCCGATTTAACCGTCAGCATTTCCTGCAGAGTATAAGCAGCACCGTATGCTTCCAGTGCCCATACTTCCATTTCCCCGAAACGCTGACCACCGAACTGAGCTTTACCACCCAGCGGTTGCTGAGTAACCAAGCTATAAGAACCGGTAGAACGAGCATGCATTTTGTCATCAACCAAGTGGTTCAGTTTCAGCATGTACATGTAACCCACGGTTACTGCACGCTCAAACGGCATACCGGTACGACCATCAAACAAGGTGATCTGACCTGATTCAGGTTTATCTGCCAGTTTCAGCAGCTGTTTGATTTCGCTTTCTTTCGCGCCATCAAACACAGGCGTTGCCACCGGTAAACCTTTGCGCAGGTTTTGAACCAGAGTCCGCACTTCCGCATCATTCAGTGTCGCGATATCAATCTGTTGTTGATCGCTGCCACCTAAATCATAGACGCGTTGCAAGAACTCACGCAATTCAGCCAGTTCACGCTGTTCTTTGACCATGCGATTAATTTTTTCGCCGATACCTTTCGCAGCCAAACCAAGGTGAACTTCCAAGATCTGACCGATGTTCATACGCGATGGTACGCCCAACGGGTTCAGTACGATGTCGACTGGATTCCCTTCGTCATCATATGGCATGTCTTCAACCGGACAAATTTTGGAGATAACCCCTTTGTTACCGTGACGACCCGCCATCTTGTCACCAGGCTGAATACGACGTTTCACAGCCAGATAAACTTTAACGATCTTCAGCACGCCTGGCGCCAAATCATCACCTTGGATGATTTTCTGACGTTTAGCTTCGAACTTACGATCAAACTCTTCTTTCAGCGCAGCATATTGTTCAGCGATCTGTTCCAGTTCAACTTGTTTTGCTTCGTCATCCAGCGACTGTTCCAGCAGCTTCTTACGATCAAGTTTAGACAGTTTTTCTTCGCTGAAACCAGCAGCAACCAGTAATGAACGTGCGCGGCCAAAAATACCATCTTCGAAAATTTTGAACTCTTCGGTCAGGTCTTTCTTCGCATCACGCAATTGCATGTCTTCGACTTCTTTAGCGCGTTTATCTTTTTCTACGCCATCACGAGTGAAGACCTGCACGTCAATAACAGTACCGTAAACACCATTAGGCACACGCAGAGAAGAATCTTTTACGTCAGACGCTTTTTCACCAAAAATGGCGCGCAGCAGTTTTTCTTCTGGTGTCAGTTGGGTTTCACCTTTTGGCGTTACCTTACCAACCAGAATGTCGCCGCCTTTCACTTCAGCACCAACATAAACGATACCTGACTCATCCAGTTTGGACAGTGCAGCTTCGCCTACGTTTGGAATATCAGCGGTGATTTCTTCTGAACCTAATTTCGTATCACGCGCAATACAAGACAGCTCCTGAATATGAATCGTCGTCAGGCGGTCTTCTTGTACCACACGCTCGGAGACCAGAATCGAGTCTTCGAAGTTATAACCGTTCCAAGGCATGAACGCGACGCGCATGTTTTGACCCAGCGCCAACTCACCCAAATCAGTGGAAGGACCATCGGCCAACACGTCACCCAGCATCACTGGCTCACCAACAGACACACATGGACGTTGGTTAATACAGGTGTTCTGGTTAGAACGGGTATATTTGGTCAGGTTATAGATGTCGATACCGGCTTCGCCTGGTAACAGCTCATCTTCATTAACCTTAACCACAATACGGGATGCATCAACGTAATCGATGAAACCACCACGACGAGCAACTACCGTTACGCCGGAGTCAACCGCCACAGCACGTTCCATACCAGTACCTACCAGCGGCTTATCAGCACGCAGAGTTGGTACCGCTTGACGTTGCATGTTTGAACCCATCAATGCACGGTTCGCGTCATCGTGTTCAAGGAACGGGATCAGCGATGCTGCAACAGAAACTACCTGCTGTGGACTAACGTCCATATACTGGATCTGTTCTGCATTCATAAAGGTTGATTCACCTTTATGGCGACATGGGATCAATTCATCTTTCAGGCTGCCATTTGCGTCTACATTGGCATTGGCCTGCGCGATAACGAAGTTACCTTCTTCAATCGCAGACAGATAATCCACTTCGTCAGTGATCACGCCATCAATAACTTTGCGATATGGGGTTTCCAGGAAACCATACTCGTTAGTACGAGAATATACCGCCAGTGAGTTGATCAGACCGATGTTCGGACCTTCAGGCGTTTCGATTGGACACAAACGACCGTAGTGAGTCGGATGTACGTCTCGAACTTCGAAGCCGGCACGTTCACGGGTCAAACCACCTGGGCCCAGCGCAGAAATACGACGTTTGTGCGTAATTTCTGACAACGGGTTGTTCTGATCCATAAACTGCGACAGCTGGCTGGAACCGAAGAATTCTTTCACGGCTGCAGAAATTGGCTTCGCATTGATCAGATCTTGTGGCTGCACGGCATCCAGATCGCCTAAAGACAGACGTTCTTTAACTGCACGTTCAACACGCACCAAACCCACACGGAATTGGTTTTCAGCCATTTCGCCCACGGAACGGATACGACGGTTACCCAGATGATCGATATCATCCACGTCGTCTTTACCATTACGGATGGCAATCAACTGTTTCATCACATCAACGATATCGTCTTCAGACAGAATGCCTGAACCAATATGTTCTGGACGAGCCAGTCGGCTGTTGAATTTCATACGACCAACAGTCGACAGATCATAACGATCTGCTGAGAAGAACAGGTTTTCAAATAGCTGTTCTGCTGCATCTTTCGTTGGCGGCTCACCTGGGCGCATCATACGGTAGATTTCTACCAGTGCTTCCAGACGATTAGTGCTTGAATCAATACGTAATGTTTCAGAAATATATGAGCCGTGATCCAGTTCATTAGTGAACAGGATTTCAAACTGTTTAAAGCCAGCGACTGACAGATTCGCAATAGCTTCCAGACTCAATGCGGTGTTGGCATTGATCAGGACTTCACCAGTTTGTGGATTCACATAATCTTTAGCAGAAATCTTGCCAACAACATACTCAACTGGAACTTCGATTTGAGTAACGTTAGCTTTTTCTAACTGACGAATGTGACGTGCAGTAATACGACGGCCTTTTTCAACCACCACATCGCTGCCAGCAAGGATATCGAAGGTCGCGGTTTCACCACGCAGACGCTCCGGCACCAGCTCCATCATCACTTTGCCATCTTTGATTTCAAATTTAATTGTTTCAAAGAAGGTCGCCAGGATCTGTTCGGTCGTGAATTCCAGTGCACGTAAGATGATAGTCGCAGGTAATTTACGACGACGGTCGATACGCACAAACAGGTTATCCTTGGCATCGAACTCAAAGTCCAACCAAGAACCACGGTAAGGAATAACGCGAGCGTTATACAGAACCTTACCTGAAGAGTGGGTTTTACCCTTATCGTGATCAAAGAACACGCCAGGACTACGATGCAGCTGGGAAACGATAACACGCTCTGTACCATTGATGACAAAGGTACCGTTATCAGTCATCAGCGGGATTTCGCCCATATACACTTCTTGTTCTTTAATTTCTTTGACAGTGCCTGCCGCAGCTTCTCTATCAAACAGCACTAAGCGCAGCTTCACGCGCAATGGAGCTGAATAGGTGACGCCACGGATTTGACACTCTTTTACGTCAAAGACCGGTTCTCCCAAGCGATAGCTGACATATTGCAGCTCCGCAGTACCAGAATAACTGGTAATGGGGAATACGCTGCGGAATGCAGCCTCAAGCCCGTATGCCCCTTCTGGGTCGGCATCAAGGAATTGTTTGAAGGAGTCCAGTTGAATGGACAAGAGATAAGGCGTTTCCAGTACCTGATCACGCTTACCGAAGTCCTTACGAATGCGTTTTTTTTCGGTATAAGAGTTAACCATAGGGTTCCTCAGCTCGCTGATAAGTGACCCAAGCTGCTCCAGTCAGAGCAGTTCTGTAATACATTGCTACTGTGTACTTTTCGTACTTTTTAAGCCCAGGTGAGCAATGTGAATTCCTGCGGCTTACAGCGCAAAAGGGCCGGTGAAGTTTCTTCACCAGCCCTAGCCTGTTTTATCAGGCCGCTAACCTACTGTTAAGTAGATTATTTGATCTCAACAGAAGCACCTGCAGCTTCCAGCTCTTTCTTCAGAGCTTCAGCTTCTTCTTTAGAGATTGCTTCTTTAACTGCAGTTGGAGCAGCTTCTACCAGGTCTTTAGCTTCTTTCAGACCCAGCGCAGTTGCGCCACGTACAGCTTTGATTACAGCTACTTTGTTAGCGCCGATAGCGGTCAGCATAACGTTGAATTCAGTCTGTTCTTCAACAGCTTCAGCAGCAGCGGCTGGGCCGGCAGCTACAGCAGCAGCAGAAACACCGAACTTCTCTTCCATAGCGGTGATCAGTTCTACAACGTCCATTACTGACATAGCAGCAACGGCTTCGATGATTTGGTCTTTAGTGATAGACATGAGAAAAAAATCCTGTCGTTGAAGTATTAAAAATAAAAATAATCTGTTCTGTTACAAGAATTAAGCCGCTTCGGCTTCTTTCTTGTCGCGCAGAGCTGCCAGAGTACGAACCAGCTTGCCAGCTGAAGCTTCTTTCATAGTAGCCATCAGTTTCGCAATTGCTTCTTCGTATGTAGGCAGAGTTGCCAGACGATCAATTTGAGCTGCAGGGATGAATTCACCCTGGAACGCACCACCCTTGATAGAGAACTTATCGTTCCCTTTAGCGAACTCTTTGAACAGACGAGCAGCAGCGCCCGGATGTTCGTTAGAGAAAGCGATCAGGGTCGGACCAACAAATACGTCGTTCATACAAGCGAAGTCAGTACCTTCTACTGCACGAGTCAGCAGAGTGTTACGAACAACACGCAAGTAAACGCCTGCTTCACGAGCAGACTGACGCAGAGCGGTCATCTTGGCTACGGTTACGCCGCGTGAATCGGCTGCAACAGCAGACAGTGCGCCTTTGGCAGCTTCGCTGACTTCAGCGACAATCGCTTTTTTGTCTTCGAGTCCTAATGCCATTGGCTTACTCCTGGAGTTAATCTGGGCGAACCCAGAACTGTCAACACCTCTCCATTCGGAGAGAATTCGGCGGCAGAGTCCAGAAGAAAGAAATCTTTCTCGCTGGGTTCCGGCACCGTCTACGCAGGGATATTAAGGTTTACACCACCTGCGGTCTTGGACGGGAGTCGAGACCCCCAACCAAACTAAGGGGCGAAATTATAGACTATAATCTCGCCTCTAGTAAATAAGCTTAAGCAGCTTTGGTATCCAGAGAAGCCTGGTCAACAGCTAAACCTGCACCCATAGTGGTAGACAGGCTAACTTTCTTAACGAATTGGCCTTTAGAAGTAGATGGTTTAGCTTTTTTCAGCGCAACCAGCAGAGCTTCCAAGTTCTCTTTCAACTGAGCTTCGGTGAAGTCAACCTTACCGATAGTAGAATGGATGATACCATTCTTGTCGTTACGGTAACGAACCTGACCCGCTTTTGCATTGTTAACTGCTTCAGCAACGTTAGGAGTTACAGTACCAACTTTAGGGTTTGGCATCAGACCACGTGGGCCCAGGATTTGACCCAGTTGACCAACTACGCGCATTGCATCAGGAGAAGCAATAACTACGTCGAAGTTCATTTCGCCACGTTTGATCTGTTCAGCCAGATCATCCATACCTACCAGGTCAGCGCCAGCAGCTTTTGCTGCTTCAGCGTTAGCACCCTGAGTAAATACAGCAACACGTACAGTACGACCAGTACCGTTAGGCAGTACAGTTGCACCACGTACGTTTTGATCTGATTTACGAGCATCGATACCCAGATTAACTGCTACGTCAACGCTTTCAACGAACTTAGCAGTAGCCAGTTCTTTCAATAAAGCAACGGCTTCAGTGATGTTGTACTCTTTGGTACCATCAACTTTTTCACGAATTACGCGCATGCGTTTAGTTAATTTAGCCATTGTCTTATCCCTCTACTACCAGGCCCATAGAACGGGCAGAGCCAGCGATACAGCGGGCTTTCGCTTCCAAATCAGTACCAGTCATGTCTGGTTCTTTAGTTTTGGCGATTTCCAGCAGTTGAGCATGAGTCACTTTACCCACTTTATCTTTGTTTGGCTTAGATGAGCCAGACTTGATATCAGCAGCTTTCTTCAGCAAGTAAGAAGCTGGTGGAGTTTTAGTTTCGAAAGTGAAAGAACGGTCACTGTATACAGTAATTACAACTGGAGTAGGCGCGCCTTTTTCCAGTTTGTCTGTACGGGCGTTGAACGCTTTACAGAATTCCATGATGTTAACACCGTGCTGACCCAGAGCCGGACCTACTGGTGGGCTTGGATTCGCGCTGCCGGCCTTAACTTGCAGCTTGATATAGGCTGAAACTTTCTTTGCCATTTTACAATTACCTCAAATGTGGGTTCTAGCGCCTCAGAGCTAAGCTCTTCATCGGCTCCCCAATAGAAAAAGGGGCAGCGAATTATAGGGATAACCGCTGCCCCAGACAACCAGTAATATTAAACTTTTTCGACTTGACTGAAATCCAGTTCAACCGGTGTAGCACGACCGAAGATCAACACAGAAACCTTCATGCGGCTCTTATCGTAGTCAACTTCTTCCACTGTACCGTTGAAGTCAGCAAAAGGACCATCAGATACACGGATGACTTCGCCAGGTTCGAACAGAGTTTTGTGTTTTGGTTTATCCACAGACTCTTGCAGACGATTCAGAATAGCATCGGCTTCTTTATCGGTAATAGGTGCTGGACGATCAGACGTGCCGCCGATGAACCCCATTACACGCGGTACGTTACGTACTAAATGCCATGATGCATCGTTCATGATCATTTGCACTAATACATAACCTGGGAAAAATTTGCGTTCACTTTTACGTTTTTGACCAGCACGCATTTCTACTATTTCTTCTGTCGGAACCAGAATTTCGCCAAACTGGTCTTCCATTGCGTGCATTTTGATATGTTCTTTTAATGATTTGGCGACACGGCCTTCAAAACCGGAAAAGGCTTGTACCACATACCATCTCATGCGTTGTTCTGACATTTATTAACCCTTCATTCCGGTGATCAACTCAACTAGCCAGATCAGAGCACCATCTATTAAAAATAAGAATAGGCCCATAACAACGGTGAATGCAAAAATAATCAGGGTTGTTTGAATGGTTTCCTGGCGAGTAGGCCATACCACTTTCCGGACTTCCTTGATGGATTCCCGGCTAAAAGTCAGTAAAGCTTTACCCTGAAGAGTCTGCAATGCCGTGACGGCAGCAGCTGCAAAAGCAATAACAACTGCGACAACACGAATAAATAATGATTTTTCAGCAAAAACTGAATTACCAACCACCGTAGCCGCCAGAAGAATGAAGACCAGCCCCCACAATGCGATGTTTTTTCCTTTGTTGCGGTTCTGGCTTTCAACATTCACACTCATACAATCTACCTGTATTCGTTTTCAGTGCATTAAATCCGCTACTTGCGGTATTGATTTGGCAGGGGCGGAGGGATTCGAACCCCCAACCATCGGTTTTGGAGACCGCTGTTCTACCAATTGGAACTACGCCCCTAAGATAACAAAGCCCCGATTATAGGGGCTTTGGTTATATTTGTAACCGAAAGAATTATTCGATTACTTTAGCAACAACACCCGCGCCTACGGTACGACCGCCTTCACGGATTGCAAAACGCAGACCATCATCCATCGCGATTGGGTGGATCAGGGTTACTACCATTTTGATGTTGTCGCCTGGCATTACCATTTCTACGCCTTCTGGCAGTTCGATGGTACCGGTCACGTCAGTTGTACGGAAGTAGAACTGTGGACGGTAGCCTTTGAAGAATGGAGTGTGACGACCACCTTCTTCTTTTGACAGTACGTATACTTCTGATTCGAATTTGGTGTGCGGAGTGATTGTACCTGGTTTAGCCAGTACTTGACCACGTTCTACGTCATCACGTTTAGTACCACGCAGCAACACACCTACGTTCTCGCCTGCACGACCTTCGTCCAGCAGTTTACGGAACATTTCAACGCCAGTACAAGTGGTCTTGGTGGTTTCTTTCAAACCAACGATTGACACTTCTTCACCAACTTTGATGATACCGCGTTCAACACGGCCAGTTACTACTGTACCACGGCCTGCGATTGAGAATACGTCTTCGATTGGCAGCAGGAATGGCTTGTCGATCGCACGTTCTGGTTGTGGAATGTAAGAATCCAGTGCCGCAGCCAGTTCCAGGATCTTCTCTTCCCACTGAGCTTCGCCTTCCAGCGCTTTCAGTGCAGAACCACGGATAACTGGAGTGTCATCGCCTGGGAAGTTGTATTCTGACAGCAGTTCACGAACTTCCATCTCAACCAGATCCAACAACTCTTCGTCGTCTACCATGTCACATTTGTTCAGGAACACGATGATGTATGGAACGCCTACCTGGCGACCCAGCAGGATGTGTTCACGAGTCTGTGGCATTGGGCCGTCAGTCGCTGCTACTACCAGGATCGCGCCGTCCATCTGTGCAGCACCAGTGATCATGTTTTTAACATAGTCAGCGTGGCCTGGGCAGTCTACGTGTGCGTAGTGACGTGATTCAGTATCGTATTCAACGTGTGAAGTGTTGATGGTGATACCACGTGCTTTTTCTTCTGGTGCGTTGTCGATCTGATCGAATGCACGCGCTTGACCACCGAATTTTTTAGCCAGCACGTTGGTGATGGCAGCAGTCAGAGTAGTTTTACCGTGGTCAACGTGGCCGATGGTACCAACGTTAACGTGGGGTTTTGTACGTTCAAATTTTTCTTTAGACATGCTCGTCCCTCTAAGCTAACACTGTTTGTATGGTAAGAAACTCACCACGGTACACACCGTCCGACGAGTATCAATGATTGCGCTTTGAATTAAATTGGAGCGGGCAGCGGGAATCGAACCCGCGTCATCAGCTTGGAAGGCTGAGGTAATAGCCATTATACGATGCCCGCATAACTACAATGCTCAAGATGGTGGAGGGAGAAGGATTCGAACCTTCGAAGGCAGAGCCGTCAGATTTACAGTCTGATCCCTTTGGCCGCTCGGGAATCCCTCCATCAGTGCCAATAAAATCATGGCGTCCTGCAAAGAGCGTTGCGAATTCTAGTGCAAGCGTGGCGGTGGAGCAACTAGTCTGCGATGAGTTTTCATTAGTTTTATGTCCCGTTTCCATGAATTTGTTCTGTTTTCTGCTTTTTGTGTACTCACATACGCTTTCGGTTGTCGAATAACAGGGGGTTGGTGTAATGTCGGGCCTCTTGCTGAAAGGACCTCACGAATGACCGCTGATCCACAACATCTCTCGCCTTATTTACATTTTTTCAGGGAACAGTGGGCTCATCTGCGTGATTCCGTCCCCCTTTCATTGACGGAACAAGATCTGATTGATTTACGCGGCATTCATGATGAATTGTCACTGGATGAAGTCCGAGATATTTATCTGCCTTTGTCGCGTTTATTGAATCTGTATGTCAAGGCACGCCAACATCGCAGCAAAGTTATTGAACAATTTCTGGGTACGCCCAATCAGCGTGTTCCGTATGTGATCAGTATTGCCGGTAGCGTGGCGGTAGGGAAAAGCACCACGGCTCGTATACTGCAAGCATTGTTGGAACATTGGCCGGAACATCCGAAAGTGGAACTCATTACCACGGATGGTTTTCTCTATCCTAACCGCGTGTTAGAAGAACGTGGATTGATGAAGAAAAAAGGCTTTCCACAGTCTTATGATATGCGCCGCCTGGTTAATTTTGTCGCCGATATTAAAGCCGGTAAACAGCGGGTTGAAGCGCCGATCTATTCTCATCATATCTATGACATTATCCCTGACCAGATGAAAGTCGTAGAACAACCCGATATTTTAATCATCGAAGGTTTGAACGTTTTACAAAGCGGAATGGATTATCCACATGATCCACATCATGTGTTTGTTTCTGATTTTGTTGATTTTTCTATCTATGTTGATGCAGATAAACAGCTGTTAAAAGAGTGGTATATTCAACGCTTTCTTCGCTTCCGGAAAAGCGCATTTTCTGACCCATCAAGCTATTTCCATCATTATTCACATTTTGATGAAGAAGACGCGGCTGCCACCGCCAGCCGGATCTGGGATGAAATAAATTACCCGAATTTAATTGCCAACATATTACCTACCCGCGAACGGGCAAACCTGATCCTGACTAAAAGCAGTCAGCATGCAATAGAGCAGGTTCGGTTACGGAAATAACCTCAAATGTCGGCGCGTAAAGAGATCTCGCCGCCGACAAATTTATGCATACCGTCATGATCTTGCAGCAACATATTCCCCTGCCCGTCTATGCCGCAATAGGTGCCGTGGATGACCTGATTGCCCAGCAATACCTTCACCGGTTGTTGCATAAAAATATCCAGTCGATTCCATTCTGTTAAAAATGCGGTTAATCCCTGTTGCTCAAACAGTGTTAAGGCATTTCTTAAGGCTCGAATGATCGTGGCACTCAGTTGGTTGCGCTCAACCACAACCGGTTGCTCCGCCAAATGCGCACAGGGTTGATCCAGTTGCGCAATGACCGCATCCGGCAAATTAAGATTCACACCAACGCCAATCACCAGATGGCAGATCCCGCCGACTGCGGCTGACATTTCGACCAGTATGCCCGCGAGTTTTCGCCGCGCCATGTAGATATCATTCGGCCATTTCAGGCTCAAATCCCGGTAACCGGCACTTTCCAGCGCTTGCACCACAGCAACACCAATTGCCAGACTTAACCCCATGGCTGCACTAGGGCCATCGTCAAGTCGCCAGTACATGCTCATAATGAACTGACTACCGAATGGCGAATGCCAGTGTCGTCCACGCCGCCCGCGACCGGCCGTCTGGGTCTCAGCCAACAGACACTCGCCTTTTTGCCAGCGCTCAAGCTGCGCCATCATGTATTGATTGGTCGAATCAATCACCGCGCACGTGTGTATCGGTGCGCCAGCAGTTAGATGTTGAAGTATTTCGGTATTCAACAGATCAAGTGGTGTATTTAAGCTGTAACCTTTGCCGGTAATGCTAAATATTTCTAAACCCAATAAACGCAAACTTTTGATCTGCTGACTAATGGCAGCACGGCTGATCCCCAATTCCGCCCCGATCTGTTCACCGGAATGAAAAGCACCATCGGCTAATACCGCCAGCAATGCTTGTTGACGCGAATTCAGCTGTTTCATTGGATTGCCTGCAGGCTATTTATTTCCCCGGACTTACCAATAAAGCGAACTTCTGGTTCCAATTGCACAGAAAATTGCTGCTTAACTGTGCTGGCAACGTGTTTCGCCAACTGCAGAATTTCAGCTGCACTGGCATTGCCTAGGTTGACCAACACTAACGCCTGATCACGATGAACACCTGCATTGCCCAGACTGAAGCCTTTCAAACCTGCTTTATCAATCAACCAACCAGCAGCCAATTTATTCTGACCTTCGCCGGCAGCAAAACACGGGATGGCAGGATGTAGTTGTTTAAGTGCTGCCGCTTGCGTTGCGCTGACTACCGGATTTTTAAAGAAACTACCTGCATTGCCTAACAAGCTCGGATCAGGCAATTTACTCTGGCGTAATTCACAAACTGTCATGAAGATTTGTTCGGCAGTCGCATTGGCACCCAGTGCTTTCAGTGGACCGTATTCCACTACTGGTTGCCACTGTTTTGGAATGCGTAAACCAACGGCGGTAATGATCACTTGATCATGCAATGCATGCTTAAACAGGCTGTCACGGTAGCCAAACTGACACGCTGCAGCACTGTAACGCTGACGATGGCCATCCGCAAAATGCCAGGTATCGACGTATTCACAGAACTGACAGAATTCGACACCGTAAGCACCAATATTTTGTACTGGTGCGGCACCTACAGTACCCGGGATCAGCGCCAGATTTTCCATCCCCGGCATCTGGTGTTGCAACGTCCACTGGATCAGCGCAGGCCAATTTTCACCGGCTGCAACATGCAACAACCAAGCATCCGCCGTTTCCTGCACCGAGATCCCTTTCAGGCGGTTAACAATAACCACCCCATCAAAATCGGCAGTGAACAGGATATTACTGCCCTCACCGATCAATAATCGCGGTTGACTGTCTGACCACCACGTAGATCCACGCAACGCATCAAGTTCCGCTTCATTATTTAGCACAAAGCCCATTTTCGCCTGAGCATCGAGGCCAAACGTATTGAATGATTTTAGAGGGAACGGAGATATGGGCTGCATAAATCAAAACCTTGTTGAATGTGATGAAAAACAAAGCGGCACTTAATGTGCCGCTATCTGAGATCAGAAACCACCGCGGCCGAAACCACCTGGCGGTAACATGTTTTTCATATTTCCCATCATTTTTCGTAAGCCACCTTTACCGGCGACTTTCTTCATCATTTTTTGCATCTGGTCAAATTGCTTCAGCAACCGGTTCACATCCTGGATCTCAGTACCTGAGCCCATGGCGATACGTTTTTTACGGGAGCCTTTGATGATATCCGGATTACGACGCTCGCCCTTCGTCATCGAGTTGATGATCGCTTCCATTCGCACAGTGAGTTTGTCATCAAGCTGTCCTTTGACATTCTCTGGCAGACCAGAAACACCGGGCAACTTGTCGAGCATACTCATCATGCCGCCCATATTGCGCATTTGCACCAACTGTTCGCGGAAGTCTTCTAGGTCGAAGCCTTTCCCTTTCTGGACTTTTTGTGCCAGTTTGGTGGCTTTTTCTTTGTCGACGTTGCGTTCCATCTCTTCGATCAGAGACAGCACATCACCCATACCGAGAATACGGGAAGCGATACGATCGGGGTGGAAAGGTTCCAGCGCATCGGTCTTTTCACCCATACCGATAAATTTGATCGGTTTGCCGGTAATATGGCGCACAGACAGTGCCGCACCACCACGCGCATCACCATCAGCTTTGGTTAAAATCACACCGGTCAATGGCAACGCTTCGCTGAATGCTTTAGCAGTATTTGCCGCATCCTGCCCAGTCATTGCATCGACAACAAACAGCGTTTCGATAGGATTCAGCTGTTTATGCAGCAGCTGGATCTCTTCCATCATTTCGCTATCGACATGCAAACGACCGGCGGTATCGACAATCAACACATCAAAATAGCGCTTACGGGCGCTGTCCAATGCAGCGGCTGCAATTTGCGATGGTGTTTGGCTGGTGTCACTTGGGAAGAATTCAACACCAATATCGTTAGCCAATGTTTCCAGCTGTTTGATCGCTGCAGGGCGATAAACGTCGGCAGAAACCACTAACACTTTTTTCTTTTGGCGTTCCGTCAGCAGTTTAGCCAGTTTGGCAACTGAAGTGGTTTTACCTGCCCCCTGCAAACCCGCCATTAATAAAATCGCTGGTGGTTGGGTCGCTAAATCCAGATCTTGGTTTGCTTCACCCATTACAGAGATCAGTTCACCATGGACGATCTTGATGAAAGCCTGACCCGGGCTTAGGCTCTTACTGACCTCTTGGCCAACCGCGCGTTCTTTCACACGGTTAACAAATTCCTTAACGACAGGCAGCGCAACATCGGCTTCCAGCAGAGCCATGCGTACTTCACGCAGGGTATCTTTAATGTTGTCGTCGGTCAGACGCCCACGTCCGCTGATGTTGCGTAACGTGGCGGATAGACGCTCGGTTAAATTTTCAAACATGACTGGCTCCGCAGCTTATGGCCAAATTGTTGCCGATTATAGCCAAGTCACTGCAGATACTAAAGAAAGGGATTCGCGGAACAGGCGTTGTATACAAAATTGCGTTTAATCACGCCAATAATTCTCATTGATGTTATGCATCTGGCTGCAAAATACAGAGAAGGCTATACTGCAGGCTCACTTGTTTTAGATGGCTCTTAAAAAATTATGCTGATCGTAGCATTACTGGGCATAGGCTGTTATTTGCTTGCCACCACATTGGTGTTGCAGCAGTTTTTCACTACGCAAACACATACCCCACGTCTGGTGCTAATGGTTGCCTGGCCTGCAATCATATTACATCTGCTCGCGCTGGGGATGACTATCATTCAGGCGCAATCGGTACAAAATTTAAGTGTCATCAACGTCGCATCACTGGTGGCGTTATTGATTAATATTGGGCTCACCATCATCAGCCAGCGACAAAATAGCTGGATTTTATTACCGTTTGCTTATGCTTTTGCGGTCGTGCTGTTATTTAGTAATTCGGTTACCCCTTCCCACTATTTAACCAGTTTAGGGGATCGCCCTGGGCTTGTGATCCACATTGCGCTGGCGCTGCTTTCTTATGCCATGATGAGCATTGCCAGTCTGTTTGCTTTATTGCAGGTTTATCTGAATTATCAGCTGAAACAACGGCGTAAGCTTAATTTACATAACGTACCGCCACTACTTCGGATCGAAAAACAGCTGGTTCGATTATTACAAATTGGTAGTGTGCTACTGACTTTATCCATCTCGAGCGGTTTTTTGTTTTTAGATAATATGCTGGCGCCGAGTAATCTGGATAAAGTCGGTTTATCCGTTATCGCTTGGTGTATTTATGCCACCTTGTTATGGGGACATTATTACCGTGGTTGGCGCGGTCAACGCTTAGTGATCATGACGTTGACCGGGAATGTATTGTTAGCGGTCGCTTATTTTGGCAGTCGGTTATTGCAAAGCATGCTGTAATTACTGCCAACGGTAATTTTTTGCCCGCGCAATAACATTGGGTGGCATTCGACGAGATAAGCGAGCCAGTAAAGTGGCCGCCTGTTTGTGCTGTTTATCGTCCGCAATCACAGAATGATGCAACCAGCTGTAGGCCTCTTCATAATCTAATGGGCTGCCTAACCCACTAACCAGCATATCCACCCAACCTATCTGCGCTTTAAGATAGCCTTGAGCAGCTGCTTCATGCATGAAAATGGCCGCTTGCTGGGTGTCACGCTGGACATAATGTCCTTTGGCATAATAACGCGCCAAATGCTCTAACGCAGCAGGCAAGCCTTGTTGAGCTGCTTTCCACAGATATTCAACACCTAACTCGACATTTTTCTTCGTGCAAGTCCCCGTTAATAACATGTCCCCCCACAAATATTGGTAAGCAGGGATCATGACGACTCTGGCGCGCAGCTCTATATCTTTAACCAACTGACATTCATCAATATCTGCTACGCGATGCAGATGTTTATCGTCGTTGATAAGAGCAATCAATTCCTCTTGTGTGTATATCTCGATAACTGGTAACTCATCAGCAACAGCCGAGTTACTGGAAACAGAACCATGTAATAATTCAGCCGGAATATCTGCTTTTAGCGCCGGACTCCCAGCGGGAATACCACCTTGTTGTTTATCAGGCGACTCAGGAATTGATAATGGTGCAACATCCAAAGGTTTAGGCCCTGAAGGCGCATTTCCTTCCTGACCACTACCTTTAGGTGCAATATTAAGTGCTTCATTAATTGATTGAGACATTCGCTGACCTGATGAGGCAACAGGTCCGGCCGGTGGTTGCGGTGTTTCAAGACCAGAAAAGATAGCAGTACTAGGAGGAATATAATCGGGATCAGCCGCCGGTGCTGCTGTATTTGCCGCACCTTCTTGTGCTGCATAAACAGCCGTACTGACCAGTAAACTCGCTAATATCCAAATACTACGCATATAGACTCCCCCTGCATTCAGTATATCGACAGATCAGCAGTAGTCTTGAGCGGTAATATGGAAAATAAACAAAGATAGTCAATAAAAAGGGAGGCCGGTTAGCCTCCCTCTTGTGCGTTCTGATGGTGCTATTACAGCGCTTTCAGGATCGCTTCTACGGTCGCTTTCGCATCACCAAAGCACATGTGCGAGTTCTCTTTGAAGAACAACGGGTTCTGCACACCGGCGTAACCGGTGTTCATCGAGCGTTTAAACACCACCACGTTCTGTGCTTTCCACACTTCCAGCACCGGCATACCGGCAATCGGGCTGCCCGGGTCTTCCATCGCCGCCGGGTTCACGGTGTCGTTGGCACCGATAACCAGTACAGTGTCGGTTTCTGGGAAGTCTTCGTTGATTTCGTCCATTTCCAGCACGATATCGTAAGGCACTTTCGCTTCCGCCAGCAGGACGTTCATATGCCCTGGCAGACGACCGGCCACCGGGTGGATACCAAAGCGCACGTTGATGCCTTTATCGCGCAGTTTCTGCGTGATGTCCGCCACCGGATATTGTGCTTGTGCCACCGCCATGCCGTAGCCCGGAGTGATGATAACGGAGCTGGAATTCTTCAGCAGCTCAGCCACCTCTTCCGGTGACATTTCACGGTATTCACCCATCTCTTCTTCGGAAGATGAAGACGCTACACCGTCAGTACCAAAACCACCGGCAATAACGGAGATGAACGAACGGTTCATCGCCCTTACACATGATGTAAGACAGGATAGCACCTGACGAACCAACCAGCGCACCGGTCACAATCAGCAGGTCGTTCGACAGCATAAAGCCTGCCGCAGCTGCTGCCCAACCGGAGTAGGAGTTCAGCATAGACACGACTACTGGCATATCGGCACCACCGATAGAGGCCACCAGATGCCAGCCGAATGCTAGTGCAATCAGGGTCATCACGATGATAGCGAAGGTAGAACCACCGACTTTGATGAAGAACACCATCAGCAGGAACGAGGCCACTGCCGCCAGCAGATTCAGTTTGTGTTTGTGTGGAATGTTCAGCGGTTTTGAGCTGATAGTGCCACGCAATTTACCAAACGCCACGATAGAGCCGGTGAAGGTGACCGCACCGATGAACACCCCTAAGAAGATTTCAGTCAGGTGGATGTTCAGCATGGCACCAGTCAGATGACCGTGACCATTCGCGGTTTGCTGCGCAATCTGGCTGATGGCAGCTTGTGCTGCCGCCATGATTTCTTCCGGTGAACCGTTCAGTGGCAACACCAGTTGTTGTACCGCGTTCGCCGGCAGCAGTTCGATGAAGCTGTTATAGCCCACCAAAACAGCCGCCAAACCCACAAAGCTGTGCAATACCGCTACCAGCTCGGGCATCTGGGTCATTTCCACTTTCAGTGCTAAACGTGCACCAATCGCGCCACCGATGACCATCGCCACCAGAATAAAGACCACACCGTGCACGCTTGGGCTGGCAATGGTTGCCACCAGCGCAATCGCCATCCCGGTCATACCAAACAAGTTACCGTATTTGGCGGTTTCCTGTTTCGACAAACCCGCCAGACTGGCAATGAACAGCACCGCTGCCACGATGTATGAAGCAGTTACTAAACCTTGAGACATGTCAGCTCCCCTTAACCCTTACGGAACATCTTCAGCATGCGCTGAGTCACGGTGAAACCACCGACGATGTTAATGGTGGCAATCAGTACGGCGACAAACGCCAGTGCTGAAACCAGACCCGAGCCACTGCCAATCTGTAACAGGGCGCCAACCACGATGATGCCGGAAATGGCGTTCGTCACCGACATCAGTGGTGTATGCAGTGAGTGGCTGACGTTCCATACCACGTAATAACCGACCACACAGGCCAGTACAAACACGGTGAAGTGCGACAGGAATTCTGGCGGTGCCACATGGCCTAACAGACCAAACAGACCCAAGCCCACCACACCCAGCCATTTTTTCGACTTACATGGTTTCTTCTCTTCGACTTTCGCCGCAGCTGGTTTGGCCGCTTCTTGTTTCGGTGCCGCAGAAACACTAATCGCCGGTGGCGGGAAGGTTACTTCACCCTGATGCACCACGGTCATGTTACGCAACACGACGTCGTTGAAATCCAGATTGATGTTACCGTCTTTCTCTTTGCACCACAGTTTGGCTAAGTTCACCAGGTTGGTCGCATACAGCTGTGAAGACTGGGTTGGCAGACGACCTGGCAGGTCGGTGTAACCAATTACTTTCACACCCGAATCAGTGACTGCCAATTCACCCGGTACGGTGTATTCACAGTTACCGCCAGTCGCCGCTGCCAAATCGACAATCACCGAGCCCGGTTTCATCGAATCAACCATTTCCTTGGTGATGAGTTTTGGTGCTGGTTTGCCTGGGATCAACGCGGTAGTGATGATGATATCCACGTCTTTGGCTTGTTCCGCGAACAGTGCCATTTCCGCTTTGATAAATTCATCGGACATTACTTTGGCGTAACCGTCAGACGATGAACCGTCTTCTCCACCGAAGTCGAGTTTTAAGAACTCGCCACCCATGGATTCGATTTGTTCCGCCACTTCTAAACGGGTATCAAAGGCACGCACAATGGCACCCAGTGAGCGCGCTGAACCAATCGCCGCCAACCCTGCCACACCGGCACCAATCACCAGTACTTTAGCTGGCGGTACTTTACCCGCCGCGGTGATTTGACCAGTGAAGAAACGACCAAATGAATGGGCAGCTTCAATCACCGCACGGTAACCACCGATGTTGGCCATGGAAGACAAGGCATCCAACGACTGCGCACGTGAAATACGCGGCACCATGTCCATCGCCAGCACATTGATTTTTTTAGTCGACAGTTTGGCGACGAGCTCAGGGTTTTGTGCTGGCCACAGGAAACTGACTAAGGTGGCGCCTTCTTTAATGAGGCCGATTTCAGCATCGGACGGGGCATTCACCTTGTAAATAATATCGGCCTGCCAAATATCGGCAGACGCCGCGACGCTGGCGCCGGCGGCCACATACGCGGCATCATCAAAGCTGGCCAGAGCACCCGCGCCAGACTCGACAACCACGTCGAAGCCGAGTTTTTTTAGTTGCTCAACGGTGTTCGGAGTCGCAGCGACCCGCGTCTCACCGGCAAGGCTTTCTCTCGGTATTCCAATCTGCATGATTTTTCCCTGATAGTGAAAAATGACGCTGCATTAATGCCCACAGCGACCGGTTCAAAATTCGCAGGCAATAGTGTAGACGTTTCAACACAAAAACGTACCTGCATCTTCAGTTCTATTTCCAGGAATTGCGGACTCAGTCTACCGGCCAAGTTCTGAGAGCTTACGCACAATCCCGAAAATAAATGGGGCTGATACTCTACCTGCTATGAACATGAAAAAAAACGCACAAAACGCCTTTCACGTGAATTATTTGGCATGAAAGCCCCATTTTTCTCACCTAATCGCAACATATGATTACTGATATCGATTATGCCGATAGATTAATCGTCGAATTCAGTTCAATTGTGCCGACTGGCCAGCCAGCCATACGCCTTTTTGCGGAACTATACCCTGTAAATTAAAAGGAATAGAGACTAATCGCGCACCATCGTTACGTTGTACGGCAAAATGCAGATGGGGTCCGGTGCTGTAACCGGTATTCCCCGATAACGCTAATAACTGACCCGCTTTAACATGCTGACCGGGGTGAACCATTCCACTATGCGTTTTCAGATGCGCATACAAAGTCATCGTGCCATCACTATGCAGAATACGGATGTAATTGGTGCGAGCTTTCTCCGCCGGATCGGTGCTATGGCCATCAAAGCTGTCGCGCATATCAAGCACCGTGCCGGATTTAGCTGCCAGAATGGGCGTACCAACAGGCATAGATATATCCATTGCATACCGATTACCGGGCAAGTTATGGCTGTAACCACCATTAAAGGCCTGGGATATTTGAAAACTGCCACTAAACGGCGGACGTAACAGCGAGTGGTCTTCCTGAATATCGGTCGGTGTACCGACCGAAAAGTGAAAGCCAAACTCCAATACCCCCTGCCCCATGTAATGCACCTGATCGACAAACAACTCGGTTCTGGCGGGCACAACTATCGGCTGTAACAAATTACGATGCGCAATTAGGTTATCCTGATGGTTCAATTTTAAGGTCACAGTGACCGGACCATACAAGCTGTTATGCAGATACAGGTTACCGGTTTTGGTATAGCGCAATTGCACTGCATCCTGATCCGGTTCCCAGATCTCAATTTCAACCGGGTTAAACGGCTGCGCCCGGTCATATTGATCGGTATAACTGACGATACCTTTCGCATCGACATATTTATAGACTGACCCGGCATGCGCCGAAACGACACACACCAGCAGGATCATCATGACCAGTTCACGCATTAGCAGTTTGTCCTAATCATCAATGCCATATTTATGCATGACGAACGCGTCTTCACTGACATTTCCGTTTTGATAATAGTTTTTCCGCACACCAACCTGATGAAAACCTTTTTTCTCATACAGCGTTTGCGCCGCGATGTTGGAGGCACGGACTTCCAACCACCACTGCATGCAGCCCCGTTCGGCGGTTTGTTGCAGATAATGTTCTAATAATAGCTGACCGAAGCCATGTCGCTGCCAACGCGGATCAATACAGATATTCATCAGCGTGCTTTCATCGAGCAATAGATCGGCAATGTAAAACCCAATGACTTGCTGCTGATGTTTGATGGCGCCATTGACGTAACGCTGACCAAAATTGGATGACAGTAAATGATGGCTCCACGGGTATGCATGGGCCCGGCATTCAATTTCATATAACGACTGGATGTCGCTTTTTTCCGGAACAAAAAATTCAATGTTCATACTGACAGATCTGATGCCATAGTTGTTGTTTTGCCGACGCGGCTGAAGTGAATGAAAGCTGATAAGTGTGAGTAAAATGCGCGGGGATGAGGTCGTCACCATTCCACAGTACCCAGTCATGCACCGCTAATGGTGCGGGTAAATCACTGGCATGAGCTACATGCTGATAAGTCGCAACTGGCAACACCAGACACAGATCAGCAATCCATTCGGGTAATGGCCCCACCACCCAGCAAACGGGCTGCGCTTGACTCACCTTCGGCGGTGCATAAGGTAATTGTTCCGGATGACGTAATTGCCAGTCGGTTATGTGCAAATGACGCAGAATTGATTTTGGCACAGCAGACCTCTTGTAAAGACAGACGCATAAATACCAGAGTCATCCCACAAAAGACAGTCGCCGATATCACATCTATTATTACAGCCGTACCTCATTTCGGAAAAATCATTTCAATGACGATAGTTAAACCGAATTCCGGCAGATCAATGATATAAAACAAGCCTGAAAAATAATTGTTCCGGCAAACTACAGTTAATTTATGCCGCGCAGTAGTGAAGATAACGGCGGAGAATGGCGCCATGCAAAGTAATAAACAACTTCAGGAACGTATCGGTCGCTTAATCGATGCACTGTCTCAGGGTCTGTTTGAACGAAAAGACGTCATCCGGCTGTGTCTGTTGGCTGCTTTATCCGGGGAAAGTGTTTTTATGCTTGGCCCACCAGGTATCGCCAAGAGTTTGATTGCACGCCGGTTGATCCATGCCTTTAGCAATAGTCAGGCATTTGAATATCTGATGACCCGCTTTTCCACGCCGGAAGAGGTGTTTGGCCCATTGTCGATCCAAGCCTTAAAAGACGATGGTCGCTACATGCGCCTGACTGAAGGTTATCTGCCCGATGCCGAAGTGGTCTTTCTTGATGAGATCTGGAAAGCCGGCCCGGCGATCCTGAATACCTTACTGACTGTTATCAACGAGCACCGGTTCCGCAATGGCGAACGCGAAATATCCGTGCCCATGCGTCTGCTGGTTACCGCATCGAATGAATTACCGCAGAAAGATAGCGGATTAGAAGCTTTGTATGACCGCATGCTGATGCGGATCTGGATGGACCGGATCCAAGATAAGCAAAATTTCCGCGCCATGCTGATCAGTCGGCAAGACCCTCAACACGACCCGGTCACCGCCGATCTTAAAATCCATGACGATGAGTATGATGAATGGCAGCGCACACTGACGCAGGTTGCGTTACCAGACGCGATCTTTGAACAGTTGTATGCCCTGCGTGAGCATATTTTCCAGCTCAGCCAGCAAAGTGGCGAACAACAAGATTCCATGTATGTTTCAGATCGACGGTGGAAAAAAGCGCTGCGCCTGTTACAAGCCAGTGCCTTTTTTAATGGCCGCCACAAAGTGAACGGCCTCGATCTGTTACTGCTAAAAGACTGTCTGTGGCATGACCTGTATGCCAGACAGCAGATCGAGACCTTGCTGCACGATTTCGCCTGTAAACAAGCCTTCGGGCAAGAACGTTTACATTTCAGCCTGAAACGACTACAAACTGATCTGCAGCAATATCAGCGCGAACAAACCAAAATTCTGGGCTGTCGTCTGGCGCCCGGACAAAATGTGCTGCGTAAACGCGGTAAAGGCTGGCAACTGGACTTTAAAGCCGCAGACATCAGCCCGGTTGATGAAAATTATCGTCTGATTTTTTTACAAACCGCCTATCTCGATCCCAAACATCCTGAGCGTGAGATCCACTACGCCACCTTGCGCCGTAAAGAGTTAATGCTGTGGTTGCATAAACAAGAACCGATCCCGGTGCGGTTACAAGAAGATCAGCAAGCCACTACGCTGCAACTGGATGCCGATATTCAAGGTGCAGATGGCCATGCGGTGTTAATTGCCCGAGATAGCGGTAATCGCCCGATCCCGCTGACGATCTCCAGCAAACAAGGTTTGCCAGAATGGCAGGAAAAAGGTTGGCGTGAACAGCTTAACGGTTTACAAAGTGAATTGCGGAAAAGCCGTGATGAGGTCAAAAAACAGTATCTGTTGTTTACCTCGGAATGCCCGCATCTGTTTTTAGCGCAGGAATCACTTACCGCTATTGAAGAAAGTTTCCTACGATTAGATAGCGAAGTTAAAAACCTACAACAACAGTTGGAAACCAATTTGCATAGTCTTGAATCACTGGTGCAACTGACCGGACGCTAGCTTATGGTCGATTTACAAACGCTATCGCTATTATTGTCGATTAATGAAACCCAGATGGTGCAAGATCTGGTGTCGACGGTTATGTCGTCGCCACAGATTTCGAACTTTATGCATGATCACCCGATGTTTTTGAAGCACATACAAGAACATGTGCAACAGTGGAGTCATGCCTTACCGGCACAAATGAAAAACATCCCGGTGCCGGATGATTTGCAGCAAGAATACATTCTCTACATCGAAACACAGGGTTTTACCGCCGAACAGTTCACGCAGCACAGTGTGCGGGTTTTGTTTCAATTGCAACAAAGTGATTTCCACCCCGACGCACAAAGTCTGCTGATTAGTCTGAGCCAGGCTAATTCGATTAATCGTAAACAGTTGTTCATGCAGAAATGGCGTGAACATCTCTCTTCCCGCATCATGTCATTAGAAATTGCGTTTGCCGAACAAGAACGCGAACGCATGATGCAAGAGCTCGAACAACGCATGCAGATCGCCGGTGAATTAGATGAAACATTAGCGCCACAACACCCAGGGAAATTATGGGATCTCACCGCCACCCGTCTGCTCCAAGGCAATAATTCGCTGTTCCGCCATTATGCGAGCTTTTTGCAGAACAACCCGGAACTGAAAAAAATTGCCGACGAGTTGGGTCGCGCGGCCACACAAGATAGCCATGCGGAAGAATACATTGAGCAGGTTGAAGTGCCAGAGTGGCAATACGTACAACATGACAATGTGCCGGACGATTTAGTTGGTATTCACCAGAGTAATGAATTAAATCGCCTGATTAGCTCGGAAACTGTGTTGCTGACCGAACCCGAGCTGGAAACCGTGTTTTATAAGCAGCTGGCGGAACGACGCCTGCTGAATTATCAATTCATGGGGCAAAGTCGCAGTCTGGAAACGGTTCTGAGTGAACGGCGCAGCTTTGGTGAAACCCAAGACACGAAAGGGCCATTCATCGTCTGTATTGATACCTCGGGTTCGATGAGCGGTTATCCGGAAGACTGTGCTAAAGGGTTTTGTTTTGCACTGTTGCAAATCGCGCTTTCCGAAAATCGCGCTTGTGTGATCATGCTGTTTTCCACCGATGTCGTCACGTATGAACTGACTGGCCCTGAGGGGCTGCAAGAGGCCTTAAACTTCCTCGGTTGCTCGTTCAAAGGCGGCACCGATCTCGAACCTTGCATGCAGCAAGTGATGAATTACATGCAACAAGCGCGGTTTAGCAACGCCGATGCCGTGGTGTTATCCGATTTTATTGCCCAGCGGTTAAGTGTTGATACCGAACAGCAAGCACTGCAGATCAAACGCAACGGCAATCGTTTTAATGCGGTTAGCTTATCGCGCCACGGCAAGCCATCATTGATGAAGATTTTTGATAACGTCTGGAGATTTGATACCAGCCTGTCTGGCCGGATGTTACGGAAGGTGCGTTAACGCTGACGAAATTAATTTACCGGAAGCCAGAAACTAAAAAACCAGCTTTCGCTGGTTTAATTTGGCAGGGGCGGAGGGATTCGAACCCCCAACCATCGGTTTTGGAGACCGCTGTTCTACCAATTGGAACTACGCCCCTGCAATTTACGCCGGCGATTATACAAACTGCCCCTAAAAGGTAAAGCTATTTTTCTGTCGCTTGATTCTTTTGCTGCTTTTTTAGCTAATTGCTTATGATTTCAGCAAAAATATTGCTCGTCCTGTGTTTTTTAAACCCAGATCTTTGTGTCTGCTCGCTTAACACACACTCCCCCATCAACTATAATCAGCGCGCACTGACAGAATGGACGCCTTATCATGCATCAAGACATTGCTCTGACTTTTTGCGCACAGCCGCAACAGCCGGTCGGCAATGGTGTTGCCATTCTGCTGATCTCATGCCAAAAGCCCCAGCCAATGGGGCTTTTTTCTGTGCCTTTACACCCAGCGCAACGCCGAAATGCGTGCTCCAATCCTGTCTGAGGACACTACAGCCATGGCCAACCCCCTGTATAAAAAACACATCCTGTCGATTGCGGATCTCACGCGTAGCGATTTGGAATTGGTCGTCAAAACGGCCAGCAGCCTGAAACAAACGCCACGTCATGATCTGTTGCAACATAAAGTCATTGCGAGCTGCTTCTTTGAAGCGTCAACCCGTACCCGTCTCTCTTTTGAAACGGCAGTACATCGCCTTGGCGGTTCGGTGATTGGTTTTGCTGATGCGGGGAATACCTCATTGGCGAAAAAAGGGGAAACGCTGGCCGACTCCGTACGCGTGATCACCTCTTACACCGATGCGTTTGTGATCCGTCATCCGCAGGAAGGTGCCGCGCGGTTGTCTGCCGAGTTTTCTTCCATTCCGGTGATCAATGCCGGCGATGGCTCCAACCAGCATCCAACCCAGACCCTGCTCGATCTGTTCAGTATCTATGAAACCCAAGGCACGCTGGATGGTCTGAAACTGGCCTTTGTCGGGGATCTGAAATATGGCCGTACCGTGCATTCACTGGCACAGGCGTTAAGTTTGTTTGGCGCACGTTTTTATTTTATCGCGCCAGAAGCGCTCTCTATGCCCGACTACATCTGTGAAGAGTTAACAGAAAAAGGTATCAAGTTCAGTTGCCATGAATCAATTGAAGAAGTCATGCCTGAGCTGGATATTCTGTATATGACTCGCGTGCAGAAAGAACGCTTTGAAGAATCGGAATATCGCCACATTGCGGCTAAATTCGTGCTGACTGCCGATGAGCTGGCAACAGCAAAACCGAATATGAAGATCCTGCATCCACTGCCACGCGTGGATGAGATCCATACCGATGTGGATGAAACACCACATGCGTATTATTTCCAGCAAGCAGGGAATGGCGTGTATGCGCGTCAGGCACTGCTGGCGTTAGTGTTGAACGAAGAAGTATAAGGAGCCGATCATGCCAGAGAAAAAACAGCTGCAAGTCGAGGCGATCTGCAACGGCTCAGTAATAGACCATATTCCTGCCGGTCAGGGCATTAAGATCCTGAAACTCTTCCATCTGTTGGATACACGTCAGCGCATTACTGTAGGTTTGAATCTGCCTTCAGCGGCACTGGGCGCCAAAGACTTGATCAAGGTGGAAAACACACAACTCACCGCCGATCAGGCCAACCAGCTGGCGCTGTTTGCACCACAAGCTACGGTGAATATCATCGCGGATTTCAAAGTGGTGACCAAACATCAACTGCAATTACCTGAGGTGATTGTCGGCGTGTTTGCTTGCCCGAACTCAAATTGCATCAGCCATCGGGAGCCCGTACGCAGTCATTTTGGTGTGCGTTCGGCACAAGGCGAAGTGCGTCTGAAATGCCATTTCTGCGAAAAATCGTTTACTAAAGAGATTGTTAGCGACGCTTTCTGATTTTCTATTCAATTTACTTAGCTACGCTTGTTGCCGACAAGCGTAGCTACTCTTCTTGCAACCGGTTACACAAATGTCTATCTGATACTGGCATTGATTGCCGCAAACTGTTACTTTTTTGTTACTGCTGTATTTCCTTTCATTATCAGAAAAAGGTTCTGCAATGCCACCGTTTGTCCTGATTATTCTGCTGGCGGGTTTCCCGGCGCTGGCCACCGATATGTATTTGCCCGCCTTACCCATGCTGCAACATTTGTGGCAGTTGTCGCTGGCAGAAGCCAACTTTTCATTAGTCATATTCTTTATCACATTTAGTCTGTTTTTATTAATTTATGGTCCGTTAGCTGATCGTTTTGGCCGCCGTCCCGTGCTATTTGCCGGGTTACTGATCTTCATTGCCGGTAGCCTGTTTTGTGCGATGGCACAATCAATTGGTCAACTGGTGTTTGCCCGTTTTCTGCAAGGCTGTGGCGCCGCCGCGGCATCTTCGTTGTGTCTAACGCTGTCAAAAGATCTGTATACCGGCGAACAGCAGAAAAAAGTCATGGCCTATATCGGTGTGATTGTGCCACTGGTGCCGATGCTGGCACCGATGTTAGGCAGTTGGGTCATCGAACATCTGTCATGGCGCGTGATTTTTATTTCCCATGTCATCTTGGCGTTAGCATCACTGTTTGGTGCGATAACACTCAAAGAGCCCGCTATTCACCGAACCCAAGGTGGTCTTTGTGCAGTCTTACGCCGTTATATGGTGTTATTTCAAAACCGACCATATCGCTCCCTGACACTGGTATTTTCCATTACCCCGCTCTTTTTCTATTCATTTCTTGCTGCCTCCGGCAGTATTTATATGCATGACTTCCAGTTAACCTCACAACAATTTGGTCTACTGTTTGGCTTCAATGCGATTGGTTTAATGGCGGGTTCTTTTAGTTGCGCGAAACTCAGTTCTCGCCTCACATCGATGCAGATCCTGAACTGGTCGTTGGCCGGTATGTTTATAGCCGGCTTAGTAATGTTATTTTGGCACCCGACCAGCATCAGTTTTGCCGTATCCATGTTTGCCGTTTCATTTTGTATGGGCATCAGTCGCCCGCTGTGTAACCATATGGTGCTGGAACAAGTTCACAACGATGTCGGGGCCGCTTCGTCATTACTGACATTCTCATCGTTTATTTTGGGTTCGATTGGTATGCAGATGGTTTCTTTGCTACCGGATGCCAAAATAATCATGATTGCCGTTATGGCACTGGTTGGCAGCTTTGTTCCATGGCTGGCCCTACGCCGTATGGCAAATAACACCGCACATTAACAGGAGAACCTGATGCCCCACACTTTGCCCCTGATCACGACACTGGTAGGTGGCCTGACTCTGGCATTCATATTTGGCATGATTGCGCATCGTTTGCGCCTTTCAAACATGGTGGGCTATCTGTTAGCCGGTGTGCTGTGTGGCCCGTTCACACCCGGTTTTGTGGCTGATCAGGCACTGGCTGCTGAATTAGCTGAGATTGGTGTGATTTTACTGATGTTTGGCGTCGGGCTGCATTTTTCGGTCAAAGATTTATTGTCCGTTAAATACATCGCCATCCCCGGTGCGATATTACAAATCGTATTTGCGACCTTGCTGGGAGCGCTGGCGGGCAAATTATTTGGCTGGTCATGGACCGTAGGTCTGGTATTTGGCTTGAGTCTTTCTACTGCCAGCACGATCGTGTTATTGCGGGCACTGGAAAGCAAAGGTCTACTTGCCAAACGGGAAGGTCAAATCGCTATCGGTTGGCTGATCGTGGAAGATCTGGTGATGGTGTTAGCCCTGGTATTACTACCGGTGCTCGCCCCATCTGATGTAGCAAATTCATCCACGGATTTATGGCTACAGTTGGCCGTGACACTGGGTAAAGTGTTTGCTTTTATCTTGTTTATGTTTGTGATTGGCCGTCGTTTGATCCCGTGGATTTTATCGCGCACCGCCGATACCGGTTCAGCAGAGCTCTTTACTTTAGCGGTATTAGTCATTGCACTCGGGATTGCCTTTGCAGCCGTGAAGCTCTTTGGTGCTTCATTTGCGCTGGGGGCTTTTTTTGCCGGTGTGGTACTCAGCGGCTCTACACTCAGTCATAAAGCAGCACAAGACACGTTGCCCTTGCGCGATGCTTTTGCCGTCTTGTTTTTTGTTTCCGTTGGCATGTTATTTAACCCCAGCATATTACTGCAGCAACCATTGGCCGTTATTTTGACGGTACTGATCATTATTGCCGGCAAATCACTTGCTGCTTATGGTTTAGTTCGTCTGTTCGGTTATTCAAAATCAGTCGCATTGACGATTTCTGCGAGTTTAGCCCAGATCGGTGAGTTTGCTTTTATTCTGGTTGGGTTAGCCATTTATCTGAAACTATTGCCCAATGAAGCCCGAGATCTAGTGCTTGCGGGCGCTATCTTTTCCATCATGCTCAATCCATTTTTGTTTAGCTGGTTAGATCGTTATCAGCGCAAGCACGCTGGCAACGCGTAACTAGCTATCCATTCTAAAAGCCCCATCATTATCGCTGGGGCTTCATATTTTTATCCTTCCCTACTCAGCGACAATTATTATTTATCCTGCTATATCAATCAGTTGACCTAACTGCGTGCTGGTAACTGATGATTGATCTTTTAAAATCCATCGGCGTTATCAGTATTGATATCCCCCGATACTGAAAAGCAAAAAATACATCGCACGGATATGGGATTGTCGTTTCCAACGGCCATCCAGTCTAATCATAATAATTCGGCCACGGATAAACGGAGAACATGAACAGGTAGCCAGCCAAGCATCTTATCTTCTGATCTCGATGCCATACCTACCCAATGTCTATTTGGGGTTTCATGAAAAATATAATGAACAAATCAACATTAAGTGCATGGGTATTTATTCTTTCTGCCGCAGTAACCGGCTGCTCATCATCAGGTGAACAGTATTCTGCCAACGTTTATAAAGCTGGTCAGGTCAACAGCCGCCAAGCAGCGAAAACAGTAAAAATTTTGGCGGTAATGCCGGCCAAGATTGAAGTCGATAATACCGAGGGCAAACAAAACGCCCAAATGATTGGCGGTATTCTTGGTGCAGTGGCTGGTGGCGTGATTGGTAACAAAACCAGTAACCATTCTAAAACGGGTACCGTTGTTGGTGTCGCCGGTGGTGCCGGTGTGGGCGCCGCAGCAGGTTCATTGGTGAAAGATACTGTACTGGTTGATGGTGTGTCGCTGACTTATGTCGAAGATGGCCAGACCTATAACTCAGCACAAGTCGGCAAAATGTGTGAGTTTTCACCCGGTGTTGCCCTTGTCATTTCAACCGATGGGGAAGAAACCCGTTTACAACCGAATGCGACGTGCCCTGCCAAGTCATAAAAATTGAGAGTTAGTATGAATAAATCATTGATTGCTCTCTCATTGTTTTTGATTGCATCATCTGCGTCTGCGCAATCCTTACAAGATCAATTGGCGACTATTGATCAGGTACAACAAGATCGGGTGGCCGCAGAACAAGCTGCACAGCGTAAAGCTGAAGCAGAAATGAAAGCAGAAGAAGAACGCGAACGTAAAGCGTATGAAGCACAAGAGCGTAAAGAAGCGCGGGCACGAGCCGCAGTAGCCGCGAAAAATGCGGCACGGGAAAAAGCCAAAGCCGAAGCCGCACAAGCCGATAAACACCGCGACCAGAGCTATGAAAATCAGCTGCGGGAATTAGAGGTTGAACGTCAAAAAGCTGAGCTCGCGGCATTGAAAGCAAAAGCTAAACGCGCTGACGATTACATCGACCGTGAACTCAAACAACAAGATGCCGAAGCCGATAATATTCAGGCCAAAGCCGACGCCACCAGAAATGTATCGGAAGGCACCAAGTCAATGATGACCAGTGAAGGTAAAGCCAAAGAGAAAAAAGCATCTAGTTGGTTTAGCAGCGACCGCGAATAACAACAAGCAACAAACGTTTTCAGGGATACAGTCTGGTATCCCTTTTTTCTATCTGTGATTTATTGCTGATTCTTATTTTTGGCGAGCCAGATAACGATCCAGAGCATTCGCAAAGTTGCGTTTATCCGTCTCATTGAGTGCTGCCGGGCCACCACTTTGAATGCCACTGGCGCGCATGGTATCCATAAAATCACGGATATTCAGACGCCCACGGATATTCTCTTTCGTGAATTCCTCACCACGTGGTGATAAAACAAAAGCACCTTTGTCGATGACGTCCGCCGCAAGTGGAATATCACTGGTGATAACCAGGTCTCCAGCTTCCGCCCGTTTCACAATTTCATTGTCAGCAACATCAAAACCAGATTCGACTCTCAGCGTACGGATATTACGACTGGGAGGGATAGGAATAGACTGGTTAGCCACCAAGATTAATGCGGTAGCCGTTCGTTCAGCGGCCCGAAAGAGTATCGTTTTAATCACATTCGGACACGCGTCGGCATCCACCCAAATTGACATAGCCTATCCTGTACAGGTTAATGTTTCTTATCCATTGTGCAACGCATTCGCTATTGCACCTTTATTTACTCGACCGTGATTGCTTCGATTTACCCAATACATGCATTTCACAACGCTTACAGTCAAACTTCAGCCGGAAGGCGTCTTTGCCCATTTTTAATACCAGTGATTCGGGTTTAAAACCGGGTTCCCGCTCTTTGGGGCATTGGTTAAAACTGTAACGCAAACAATGTTTGGTGATCATCAATGAGACTTCGTCAGTTTCCTGATTCATCTCATACGCCGGTGCAATCGTACCGACGCCGTGTTGTTGGTAAAACGCCGCCGCTTGCTGATTATAGACATTGCCCAGATAGGTGAGTTTTTGCTGCGGAAATACCGCCAGTGGAGAACGCTGGGCACTCGGCATCGGGCGCTGATAAGCAGCGGCACGGGCTAATTCCAGTTGTTGCACGGCATCGCGCCGTAATGCATTAAGACTACTGACCGGAATAAACCACGGTTGGGAGAGCGCCAGCTCGACTTTATCTGCAACAAACATGGTATTGCCGAGCTTGGCCAGTTGCTCTTGCAGTGTCGTCACTGCCCGCTCCGGGTTACTGGCCGGTTCTTTCACCAGCGCTAACGCGACAGCGGCACTAACACCTTGCTCATCGGTGATTTGTAAACTAACACCATCGTCGGTCTCACTGAGCCGCATAGTCACGCTGATGTGCCGTTCCGCTGATTTTTTCTCCAGCAGCTTTTCCAGCTCTTGGTCATGGTTGCGAAACAATGCAGTACCCACACTGAGACCACGCGTAGCTTCCGCAGGGAATAAGCGATTACCTTCCGCGCGATTCACCCGCAGCCCCACCAGCTCTTTTTTCTGGTTAAAATAACTGATGCCATCGCCGTTATGAAAAATCTCATTACTCTGCACTTCCAGCCATTTATCACCTAACCGGCTGACGGTACCAACCGGTTCACCGGCAAATTTCGGGCTCAGAAATGAGTTAATTTCGATCTGGCGGCCATGCAGGAAATAGTCGGTGCTGCCACGGTTAAAGCTTTTCTCCGGCTTCGGTGTAAAGGTATAGCGACTACGCCCCACCGAAGCACGTTGCCATTGCGGTTGACCGGCCATGATGGCGTCTAACTGCTGGCGATACCAGGCCGTTACGTTTTTCACATAGGAAAGATCTTTTAAGCGACCTTCGATTTTAAACGAACTGATCCCTGCTTCAGCCAGGGCTTGCAAATTCGCACTTTGATTCATGTCTTTCAGGGATAACAGATGTTGATCTTTAGCCAGCGCGACACCTTCGCGATTTTCCAACGTGCAAGGCACACGACAAAGCTGCGCACACTCACCACGATTGGCACTGCGACCGGTAATGGCATGGCTGATATAACACTGACCGCTGTAACTGACGCATAATGCGCCATGAATAAAGAATTCCAGCTGGATAGACGTTTGCTGTGCAATCTCGCGGATCTGTTCCAGCGACAACTCACGAGCCAACACCGCACGAGAAAAACCGACCTCTTCCAGAAAGCGGACTTTTTCAGGAGTACGATTATCTAACTGGGTACTGGCATGCAACGCAATTGGTGGCAGATCCAGACGCAGTAACCCCAGATCCTGCACAATTAAGGCATCGACACCGGCATCGTATAACTGATGCGTCAGACGTTGTGCATCCTCTAACTCGTCATCACGCAAGATGGTATTAAAAGCCACCAGCACTTTGGCATCATAACGATGTGCATACGCCGCCAGTTTTTCAATATCCGCCACACTATTGCCTGCCGCCGCGCGGGCGCCAAACGTCGGGCCGCCGATATACAGTGCATCAGCGCCATGGTTAATGGCTTCGATACCAAATTCGAGGTTTTTGGCCGGGGCCAGTAATTCTAGTTTTTGACGCTGATTCATGTGAGGAAGGTACTGACAAACGGAAAGAGAAGAAACCTGATTATATACCCAAAGTCATTGGCGTTGCAGCAAGGCGGCAAGAACGTGAATCCCCATGAGCATAGATAGGCTATATGATTGGGTGAGAGAATGCGGTCAACGACGCGGCGACTTCAAGTCCGAAAGATATAACAGCCCTCGGCAACAACCGGCGTCATTGGCCGTTAAAAAGATGTGGATACCCGTTTTACCTGACCGCGCCCTGCCCGTTTCGCCTCGTAACAAGCCTGATCGGCATAAGCCAGCAACGTCTTGAAGTTGGTGAATTGCGCATTTATCGGCACCAGTCCAGCACTGGCACCCACATGAAAGATGCGCCCTTCCCAATCAAACTCAAACTTACAAATATCATTCACCACTTCATGAATGAGGGAATCTGCATACTCCACCGAGCAATTCCGGAAAATAAGACCAAACTCATCGCCGCCTAAACGCGCCACAATGTCCGAAGCGCGCATTCTGGCATTCATTAAATGGGCGAGCTGTTTTAATAGCTCATCGCCCGCCGCATGACCGGCAGAATCATTCACTTGCTTGAAATGATCCAAATCGAGGAACACCAGCACACTGTGCCCGGCAGTCATCACCGATTCTTTCACTACATCCTGCAAGATAGTTTCGAAGGCTGAACGATTGATAAGCCCGGTTAGAGGATCGTGGCTGGCCTGATAACCCAAACGTTTTTGTAACGAGCGCATTTCCGTGACATCGGAAAACACTAGCACACCACCCAATAACTCATTGTTATTACGCAAAATGGGGGCTGCAGAATCTTGGATCGCGATCAGCGTACCATCGGTGATTTTCAAATAAGCATCATGATCCAGATAGATCAAACGCCGTTGTGCTAATGCAGTATGTAATGGATTCAACAGCAGATTGCCTTCCGCATCCACCACTTGCATGACTTCATCAATCGGGCAGTACAACACATTATTATTTTTACACAGCAGCATCCGTTCTGCCGCCGGGTTCATAAACACGATCTGCGCTTTCTGGTCGGTCATGATCACCGCTTCGCCGATAGAGAGTAAGGTCGTTCGCAGCAGCTCCCGTTCGTGCGAGAGATCATTCATGAGAGCACGGAGCTCGGTGATATCCCAATTCGTTCCTACCATGCGGGATGCATTTCCTGCTGCATCCCGTTCCACCATGGCATGTGTTCGCAAATAGTGAATAGAGTCATCAGGATAAATCACCCGGAATTCACTATCCAAGATATTGGTTTCACGCAGTGCGAGATCAATTTGCTGTATCAGTCGTGGCAGATCGTCGGGATGAACGCAGCTTTTCCAGAGCGAAAATGACGGCATGATGTGATGCCGATCCAGCCCGTACAGATCGAACATGCGTTCATCCCAATTCAGGGTTTTGTTCAGGGGCTGATATTCCCAAACCCCCACTTGTCCGGCTTCGATAGCCAATAAATAACGATTAAATAATTCGCGCTCGCGTTCTTCGCTATGACGCCGGCTATCGATGTTTTCTACCTGCAACACAAAATAATGCGGCAACCCACGATCATCTCGCACCATAGAAACAACAATCAACACCCAAAGCGGCTGCGCATTTTTGCGTAAATAGCGCGCCTCCAGCCGATAGGAGTTTTGCCGGTTACTCAGTAATAACTGCTGTAAATTAGCATCGGCAGCCACATCATCCGGATGTAACAATTGCGGCCAGAGTAAATTACTGAGTTCCCATTCGCTGCAACCCAGCATGTCACATAAGGCTCGGTTCACTTTCAGCAACTGCCCATCCGTTGATATCAACGCCATTCCCAATGCTGACGCGGACATGGCTTCGCGAAACATGGATTCGCGGGCAAACAATTGCTGCTCGCGTGTGTGTAAAGCATCGACAAAAATGGCCAGCAATAACGGCGGGATCAAGGTAATCAGGATCGGCAAATAGACAAACAACATCAGCAAATGGTTGTCGTATTGTGGCCAGGCAAACCAGCCAATACGGATAAAACAGGCAATACAAAATGAAACCAGAAACCCCGCCAACGCGGCCCCAAACACACCATGCCGGATCGCGACCAACGCCAACCCCAACCCCAGATAAACAAACGGGAAAGGAAAATATTTCAAAATCAACGCGGTGTAACCCAGCAACAACCATAGTTGGAATATCAGATGAGATTGTAGCCATCGATGCCAGCGATGATGTTTTATCAATAACAACAACGGAATTATGGACGCATTACAAACCACCGAATTGACTGACCAGGCTATGCCAATTTCTGACCAATGCATGGAAGTCAGCCGGAATGCCCCTAAAACAGCCACTAACCCGCCCAATAGTCCGGGCAATAAAATACCGTAAAGACCTAACTGCCCCGCGGAATTGATATCAAAATAAAAATTTCTGGCGTACTGGCTGCGCTGTAATAACTGCACAGCCAAGATGATTTCAGCCAAATTTGCCAGCATTAAGGTGAGATGAGCGCTTCCTGCGACATCATCCAGCCAATACCCCGCACTTAAACCAACGGTATAACCAGCCAGTAACGTCAAACGACAAGTCGAGGGAACATAAAGCAATAAAACGATGGCAATGGCATTTACATACCATAGTGAGGTAATAACACCCAATTGTTGCGGAGCAACCATAGCATTCAGACCGGCAATGAATGCAAGCCCGATCGCGGTGATGACAGTATGCAAGTACAGGCCGAAACCTGTATTTGCTGCGCAATCCTTCCGCATTGCTACCAGCCCGAAACCAAATGAATACCGATGAATTAATGCCACTGTTGCAACATGAAACCACGTCAGAATGGCAACAAAATATCTGTTTAATATTGATTTAAGCGTAGCAGAAGTCTGTATTGCTATGCCGGCTAAATAGCAGGGCTAGAACTACTTCAAAGACACTCGGATTAATTTCCAAAAGTGTAAAGATACATTCATTTGTCATCTTACCATCGTGCGATTTAGTACAAACGATAACCCTGTTTGAAACAACTCCATGAAAAATAGACCTTAATTATTCAGGCATGAAACCTGCTGATACATGCTTTTTATCTCCAACAGGAAAGAGCGATGACTGAAGTACAAGATCCGCAAAAAATTCTGGCTAAAAAGAAACGCATCATTATGGAAGTTGCCGGACAAATTCACGATGTGGTGGAAGACAGCTTGTGGAGTGACTATCAGCGGTTGCCGGAACTCAGCCAATCCATGTTGGAACTGATGGCTGATTTGCAACAATTTAAGCAAGAACAGGGGCTTTAAACTAAGCCATCAAACCTCGACTATTTGGCGCCACGCCTGCAATTTAAATTCAAGTGTTTGCGAGGCATTAGCCGGGCTGGTTGATGGCAACCGCTGACAGATCAACTCGGCGGGGTACGCTGTTTGGGCGACATAACGGTGAAAACAGGCAGCAGCTTTTTCACCGTTAAAAAAGATATGCCGGATCTGAGAATGCTGCTGTAAAAAGCCAGCAAAGTCATTCACGGTCAGCGTATCCGGCTTAATATTGGCATCCAGGCTGCCCTCGCGATGACAAGATTGCAACACATCCCAAAGCGCAATACCGGACGCACGTAACGCCGCCGTTCTTTCTTCATAACTCGCTGAAATATCAAATTGCAGCAGTTCTGCCATGATCGGCCAGAATAGATTCCGTTTGTGCGCGTAATATTGCCCTGCATCCAAAGATGCCTGCCCCGGCATACTGCCCAAAATCAGTATCCGGGCATTTGCCTCAGCAATCGGCGGAAAGCTATATAGCAGCGACATACTCATCTCCAGACACTTAATTTTCAGCCATAAAAAAGGCTGGATAAAATCCAGCCTTTTCAAGTGGTTATATGCCATCAGGCGATTGTCGGGTAAGAAGCAACCATTACTGGTTACCCCTTCCCTAAGAACCGTACGTGCAAGTTTCCCCGCATACGGCTCAAGCCTTTATAAGTCCGTGCTTGCACACAGACCAGCGACATCACAGCTCACCACGGTGTAAAAGCCGGTGACAATTAAGGTGCAACATTACCAAGTTCTCGATTTCGTCTCCACCACCATCTACTCTCCTGACAATATGATGAATATCTCTTTCATCATCGTCATCGAATAGCTGACCGCAGACCGCACATCGATAGTTTTGACGTTCCCAAATTGTTCGCAATTTCCGCACTCCAAGTATGTTCTCTTTCCAATGCCTAATGTGGCGCTGTTCAAAGTACAACTCATCGCTTGGATCGAACGGGTTCGCCTCCGCCCTTATCTTGATATGCCGCTTTATCGGGACATCTTTGCTGTGTCGTAATCGAACTAACTGACCTTTAGCATCAATACCCTGAAATACCCAACGCTCACTGCCCACTGTATGAAAGTATTTATCCTTCACCCAGCGTTTATAGCGGTTTTTGTGCCTGCGACAGCACCAGCGCCAGAGTAATTTCCAGACCCTGTAATCCACATAGCTGTAAGTTTCTTTAGCTACAACATGACGATGATAGTTCGCCCAACCTCGAATAACCGGATTGAGTTGATGTATCAGCACATCTTGTCGTGCCATCAGGTTCCCTTTGACTATGCCCCGTATTTTCTGGAGGTGAGCGCGTAAGTTCTTTTTGCTCGGTTTGATTAACATCTTACCGTGATACTTACGCACGTTTTGCCCCAGAAAATCGAACCCTTCCGAAATATGCGTTATCACCGTTTTTTCTGGCGACAGTTGCAGCCCACGTGTTGCCATAAAAGCCTCCACCAGTGGTTTGACCTTCTCCTCCAGTAACTCTTTCGAGATACCAGTGATGATGAAGTCATCTGCATAACGCACATAATTGACCTTGGTTTTATAACTGGCTTTGGTGTTCTTCTGCCCAAAATGAGCTTCTAACACCGCATCCAATCCATCCAATGCCATATTCGCCAGCACAGGCGAGATAATACCGCCTTGTGGTGTGCCAGCTTCGGTCGGAAACAACCGGTTGGATTCCATGAATCCCGATTTCAGCCATTTTCTGAGCACTTGTTTATCCAATGGAACATTGGCAAGTAACCAGTCATGACTGATGTTGTCAAAACACCCTTTAATATCCCCTTCCAGCACCCATTCTGCCGAGTTTTTGCGACTTAAGTTCACAAAGCATTGCTCAATCGCATCGGCAGTAGAGCGCATCCGGCGAAAACCATAACTATTGCGGTCAGCACAGGTCTCCGATACCGGTTCTAACGCTAACAGGTAGAGTGCCTGCATCGCGCGGTCGTGCATCGTGGGTATTCCTAGAGGACGGCGTTTGCCGTTGGCTTTTGGAATATAAACCCTGCGTAACGGCTTCGGCTGATAGCCTGTGCGCGTCAGTTTACTGATAGCTTCCAGTTTGGCTTTGGGCGTATTCCACAACGCCTTATCAACACCTGCTGTATTTTTACCGCGATTTTCCGTCACCCGTCTGACCGCTAATGCCTTAGCCGCAAACGAGCGGGTCAGTAACCGTTGCAGGGCTTTCACCCTGCGCCAGTCCTGTACCTTTGTCGCCTTCGCAATACGAACCTGTAGCCCCCGAACGTGGCGGTGAACCTGTCGCCAATTAATATCAGCCCAGTGTTCCGCCTTGTCGGAGAATGCAGGTAAAACTATTGGTTTAGCCTTACTCATCTTGCTATTCTCCTCAGTGCTTTTGGTTAGAAAGCCCCGAGCAGAAAGCACGGTATCCCCCTTGCGGGAGTACCAGCTCCCGCAAGGGTCGGAGTAAACAGACTGATTTTCTGTTTACTCCACTTTCAATTTGTCACTGTGTTGGCTTTACACGCCTTCTTGCGATTAAAGACCGGTTGGAAGTGGGCCCCGTTTCCGGTAGAGGAACCTTTAACCCCCTATCCGCTGCATTACACAACGGCCTTCGCTTTTTCCAACTTCCTCTGCCCGCACCTCCAACAGCTCCCCTCGCGGGTTACCTGCCTGAAATAACGCCTGTTGGTTACCATGGTAACCAACCTATCAGGCGAAAATACGGGTTTACCGAGTTCCGTGCCAATGACACGAGTCACTTAGGTTCTGCCAATACACCGAAGGCTTAATGACAACGTATCCCCAGATGTAAGAGGGATAACCAGCCTTGTACCTTTTGGTCAAAGTGCGTCAGTAGCTTGCACTCATTGCGGCTGACGGTGCTTGTTAGCAGTTCACGTATGTTAACCGTATGACCCAGCCTAGCCTCTCATCCACCTGCTACTGGTGAAATCTGCATTCCTACCTCACGGTAAAAACACACCCTTGCGGGGAGTACATTGTCAGGAAGCTCCGCACCCCGCCGTTACCAGCGACGCACTATCCCTAGGCTACTGTTAGTTGCATAACAGGTCTGCTATCTACTAATAAACCAGTAAATTCAGACAATCATTGAACACAGCTTCACACCGGCAAGCGGCTAGATAGCTGTTTTACTGAACACGACAATCCCTACTACGTCATTCCCGGAAAATTGGAAATTTCAGCATTAAGTATCTACGCTTTTAAAGCGGAGGATAGAAGCCTACAAAAACGCAACATATCCCAAAGTGAGCACCTTAAAGAAGGTGACCGAACATTCGGGCTGTCTATGCAGGCCCGAATGTCGGGTAAAGTAATTGCTATAGTTCACTGGAATGCAACTCAAAAAACCTTTAAGATTTAATGAGTTGCAGTTAAATGTAACCCAGTCAGGCTAGCTACCTGTACGACTCTCGTCGCGCTACATCATACCACCCATGCCACCCATGCCGCCCATATCAGGCATTGCAGGCGCATCTTTCTTCGGTACGTCAGTAACCATACATTCGGTCGTGATCATCAGACCAGCAACAGAAGCAGCAAACTGCAGAGCCAGACGGGTTACTTTGGTTGGATCCAGAATACCCATTTCCAGCATGTCGCCGTAAACCTCAGTTGCAGCGTTGTAACCGAAGTTACCTTCACCTTCACGAACACGGTTAGCAACGACTGATGGCTCTTCACCAGCGTTGTCTACGATCTGACGCAGTGGTGATTCCATCGCACGCAGTGCAACACGAATACCCACGGTCTGGTCTTCGTTGTCGCCTTTCAGATCGGCCAGTTTAGCAGCAGAGCGAACCAGTGCCACACCACCACCAGCAACCACGCCTTCTTCTACTGCAGCGCGGGTTGCGTGCAGAGCATCTTCAACGCGAGCTTTTTTCTCTTTCATTTCAACTTCGGTGGTTGCACCGACTTTGATTACCGCAACACCGCCAGCCAGTTTAGCTACGCGTTCTTGCAGTTTTTCTTTGTCATAATCAGAAGAAGAGTCTTCGATCTGTTGACGGATCTGAGCAATACGCGCTTCGATCAGTGCTGCTTCACCTACGCCATCGATGATGGTGGTGTTTTCTTTAGTGATCACAACACGTTTCGCACGGCCCAACTCTTCCAGAGTCGCTTTTTCCAGTTCCATACCGATCTCTTCAGAGATCACAGTACCAGAAGTCAGGATCGCGATATCTTGCAGCATGGCTTTACGACGGTCGCCGAAACCAGGTGCTTTAACCGCAGCCACTTTCACGATGCCACGCATGGTGTTTACCACCAGAGTCGCCAGTGCTTCGCCTTCCACGTCTTCAGCGATGATCACCAGTGGTTTACCGGCTTTCGCAACGCCTTCCAGCACAGACAGCATTTCGCGGATGTTAGAAACTTTTTTGTCGACCAGCAGAATGAACGGATCATCCAGCTCAACAGACGCGGTTTCTGGTTTGTTCACGAAGTATGGAGACAGGTAACCGCGATCGAACTGCATGCCTTCAACCACAGCCAGTTCGTCTTGCAGCGCTTGACCATCTTCTACAGTGATAACGCCATCACGGCCTACTTTATCCATCGCTTCTGCGATCAGTTTGCCAACGTTTTCATCAGAGTTTGCAGAGATAGTACCTACCTGAGCAATGGCTTTAGTGTCAGCACATGGCACAGACAGTTTTTTCAGCTCTTCCACCGCAGCAACGACAGCTTTGTCGATACCACGTTTCAGATCCATCGGGTTCATACCAGCAGCAACGGCTTTCAGACCTTCGGTGATGATAGATTGAGCCAATACGGTTGCAGTGGTAGTACCGTCACCCGCAGCGTCATTTGCTTGCGAAGCCACTTCTTTCACCATCTGTGCGCCCATGTTCTGGAATTTATCTTCCAGCTCAATTTCTTTCGCTACAGAAACACCATCTTTAGTGATGGTTGGCGCGCCGAATGATTTATCCAGCACTACGTTACGGCCTTTCGGGCCCAGGGTTACTTTAACTGCGTTTGCCAGAACGTTGACACCTTCCAGCATTTTAATACGGGCGTCGTTGCCAAATTTAACGTCTTTAGCTGCCATGTCTAAAATTCCTTTAACTCAAATTGGGGGGATGAAAGTAATTATTCTTCAACAATTGCCAGGATGTCAGTTTCAGACAGGATCAACACTTCCTGACCATCCAGCTTCTCGGTTTTCACGCCGTAACCTTCGTTGAAAATCACTTTGTCACCTACTTTGACAGCCAGCGCTTTCACTTCGCCGTTATCCAGGATTCGACCCGTGCCGACAGCCAGAACTTCACCACGAGTGGATTTCTGAGCAGCAGAACCAGTCAGCACGATACCGCCGGCAGACTTAGACTCAACTTCGGTACGTTTGATGATCACGCGATCATGCAATGGACGAATTTTCATCGATGAATCTCCTACTGAGTGTTATTGCTATAAGTTCGGCCATCAGTGGCCGAAATAGAATTCAAATACTCCCCCGATCTGGGGGCAGATTCCTGTGCTTCAAGGGCACAGGCGAAAAAATTTGTACCAGCTTACTGTTTGGAACCGTCATCTTTGTGTTCATACTCGCCATCCACGGTGGTTCCTTGCCGTGGCGTGCGTTTGATTTTCTCTTTAGTCATTTCGTCAGAAAAATCATCGCTGGTGGGTTCAACACGCTGTGCTTCACTTTCTACCGTGGTGTGCGCACCATAAACTTGCCAGCGGCTACTGCTGGTTAATTTACGTGCCAACCAACGACGAACAAACGGCTGTAACAACAGTAATGCGGCAATATCAGTCAGAAAACCGGGGAAAATAAACAATGCGCCGGCGATTAATAACGCCACACCTTCCAGCATGGTGGCGGCCGGGGCGATACCTTGCGCCAGTTGTTGCTGCATCGACATCATGGTACGCAAGCCTTGCGAGCGAACCAGTGAGATGCCATAACCGGCACCGACAATCATCAGTAAGATCACCATAAAGGCGCCGATGACGGAACCTACTTTGATGATGACCCATAATTCCAGAAAGAACAGCAGGAACAAACCAAATGCAATTTTTGCCACAAAGACCTCTCAGGCTAATTCAATTACGCCTGCAAACTGGCGTATAAATCACCAGATGGGGATGCCAATAAGATGATTCAAGGTTTAAACGATCATAGTAGTGATCTTTAGTGGTCGAATTTTGCGACAGACTGCATAATTAAAGTCTGAACTTCCGTTAGCCGGTAACTGCCATGAGTGATGCCATCGTCGTGCTATGCACTTGTCCTGACAACACCAGCGCTCGCCAACTGGCGCAGACTTTATTGAGTGAAAAACTGGCGGCCTGCGTCAATCTCATTCCACAAGTCACGTCGTTGTATTACTGGCAAGGCAAAATGGAAGAAAGCCAGGAAGTGCAATTGGTCATCAAAACCCGGCGCACCATGTTCGGCGTATTACAAGAACGGTTACTGGCATTACACCCATATGAGGTGCCGGAAATTCTGGCCTTGCCGATCTTGTGTGGAAACCCGGCATATCTGCAATGGGTGCAGGAACAAACAACGCCATGATCCGTTATCTGCAGCTCTGTTTTCTGGTTGCGCTGTTCGCTGTCATACTACCAGTTAAAGCCGATGACGCCTTATTACAACAGCTCATTCCCACATCGAAACCGCAATTTTTGCCGGTTGCACAAGCCTTTGTGATCAACTCGCAGCAAACACAAAATCAGCTGCAAATTACGTTAAAACCGGCAGATGGTTATTATCTGTATCGCGATAAGATCCGAGTCGAGATGGGTGGTGTTGCCGTGCCGCTGTCTTTGCCAAGCGGCGAATTACATCAGGATGAATATTTAGGACAGACTGAGATTTATCCGCAAACAGTCACGTTCAACGTGACTTTTAACACTATTGCGACTGACACAACCGCAACGCTCTATTATCAGGGCTGTACGCCGGGTTTGTGTTATCCGCCACAGCAACAAACTATTGCCTTATCCGCCTATCAACCACCGTCGGCGCAATCATCTCCCACCATCGTCGATGGCCCGGAAAGTAAACTATTTATGCAACCCGGGCTGCTGGCCTTACTCAGTTTCTTTGCGATGGGCGTTGGGCTGTCACTGACACCGTGCGTCTATCCGATGTATCCCGTGTTAAGCGCCATGTTAAGCCAGCATGGCCAAGCTTTAGATTGGCGGCGTGGTTTAATGTTGTCAGTAGCTTATGTCTTCGGTATGGCGATAACCTACACCCTATTGGGCTTACTGATCGCGTTGGCAGGTGCCGGTATTCAGGGCTGGTTGCAAAACCCGTGGTTACTCGGTTTGTTCAGTGTCTTTTATCTCGCTCTGGCACTGAGTCTGTTTTTCGGCAACGGCTTACAGCTACCGCGCGCCTGGCAAGACAAACTGCATTATCTGGCTAACCGCCAGTCTCTGCATTCCTGGCACGGTGTCGCGATGCTTGGCGCCTTATCCGGTCTGATTGGATCACCCTGTACCAGTGCGCCACTTTCCGGCGTGCTGCTGTTTATTGCCCAAAGCGGCAAACCATTATTTGGCGCCAGCGCATTGTTTTTACTCAGTCTGGGTATGGGTTTGCCATTGTTGATCTTAGGCGCATTTGGTGGTCAATATTTACCGAAAGCAGGTCGGTGGATGGTCTTTGTCAAACAGCTGTTTGCACTGTTGTTACTGGCGATGCCCTTGTTTTTATTAGAGCGTTTTATACCGATTTATCTGGCAACACAGCTATGGCACTGGTTTTTGCTGGCGTTATTTTTGTGGTTAGTCTGGCGTCTGTGGCCAACTGCTCTGGCGCCTCGCACCAAACTCATTACTCTGTTATTGCTATTAGTGGTTAGCTTATTCGGGCTTAATCACTACAACGGGCAAGAGAGCCCTGCATTACCCTTTACCCGCGTGAACAACCAAGCCGAACTACAGCAACAACTGGCCACCGCGAAAGCACAAGGCAAGCCGGTCATGTTAGACCTGTATGCCGACTGGTGTGTAGCCTGTCGTGAACTCGATGAGAAAACCTTCCGCGATCCGAACATTCAGCAATCATTACGTCATTATCATTTACTGCGCGCTGATGTTTCCGCCAATAGCCGTGAACACCAGGCATTAATGCAAGAACTACAAGTGTTGGGATTACCAAATGTGTTGTTCTTTGATGCGCAGAGCCAGCCCAACCCACAGTTACGGCTTCAAGGCTTTGTTTCCGCCAATGATTTGCAAGGAAAGTTGGAACAGTGTCAGCGCAATCAGCATTGTTAAGTGTCTGGTCGGTGTATTTGATCCGCGATAAAGATAACCGCCTCTATACCGGCATCACCACCGATGTCACACGTCGCCTATCAGAACATCAGGCCGGCAATGGCGCAAAAAACCTGCGCGGTCGAGGCCCGTTAAGCCTGCATTGGCATAGTGCTATCGGCGATCGCAGTCAGGCGCAAAAAGTCGAATATCGCCTGAAACAATGGCCTAAAGCCCGCAAAGAACAATTACCGCAACATCCGGAATGGCTGGTCATACTTAAGTCAGAATCATTATAAATCCATCTGCGTATTAGTTTACCTAAAACACTTACTCATAAATCCATCCAAAAACAGACGTTCGTTTGAAAATGCTATGTCGCACTTGTCAGAACAAGCCACAGTTGGTTTACTTATTCCGCCGGTCGGAAAAAACAGTATTTGCTGTATCAAACCGTTTAATGACAAATTATGAGCACTTAATATAAGTGTTAATACAAGGGGTAAATTTTGAAATATTTAGCTATCTTGGTTCTTTGCACGATGTCTTTTATTAGTTATGCGGATTGTGGTGCCAGTGATGTTTCAATCACCAGCCTGTATCAGTACCATGACGGAACCATTTTCGTTAATTTAGATAAAAGTACAAATTGTAGTTGCGCCTTTCCACAGCGTATAGCCTTTAACACCAATGATAAAGGCTACGACTTTATTAAATCGATGTTGCTGACCGCATATGCCACTTCAAAGAAAATAGATGTTGCATCCAACAGCGACCAGTGCGAAATTCATGGAAATACCGCTAGGTTAACATACTTATTTCTTAAGCCTTGAAACTAGACCGTCTAATAATGAAAATGGACTCCTCCAACGACAGCACATCATATGCCATTATTTTGTTAACTGCTCAAGAAGGGGTCCAAATATGATCGCAGAAGCCGCCAGTATTTAGGCAGTCCTGACATAAGGTACATGCAATTAACAATACTGTGAAAAAACGACGGTAATGACTCAATAATGAATACGGTGTAAATGCCTTGAACCCCGGCCATCAACATTTTTATCGGCTGTCACTGCACACACTAATTCACCTACACTTTGCTGTGCCCGCATCGCTAATACGGTAGACAGAAGTTCTTTTTCTCCTGGCAGAATATAGCAAAATTCGCCATTGTTCATATGTACATGCACTGGCGCGTTTTCCCAATAAGCATAAACAAAATCAATTTTTACATTTTTATTCCATTGCCACGACCCGTCTTCCACTGGGGCATCCGCGTGTGCAAAGCCCACCATTGAGAGAGTTAATGCCAGTGCAGATATAATTTTAAATCGCATGTTGATTATCCTGTTTATGGTTTGATCATTTTATTGCATGCCTAGTTTTAGCCCAAAAACGCTAGCTCGATCACCCGCACAGCTATTCGTATCTAAACTAAGCGGGCGACCAGATACCATGGCGGCAAGTGCTACGCTGACTAATGTTCGATAAGCTTCGCTGCCAACCTGGCTGAGGTCGATATTTGCAGCGTTATTCCAGCCACAGGTGTGAAAGTTCTGATCCACCACTAGCACCAATCTGGCATTATTGCCCGTTCCTTCAAAATAATTGTCGGTTACTTTTAGATTGCCTGTCCAGGCACTGGCCTGGCCAGCCAGTAACAGCAGGGACAAGCTCAGTAGTAGTTTTTTCATGGTATTTCCTTATTTGATAATGTTGGATTTCACCATCGATCCATCCATTGAGATGAGGTATATGAACCAAGCTTTCCACCCTTTGCAACATCGAACTAGTTCCAAACAACCGGAGACTCCCCTTCCTGCCTCAACACCATTGCTTCAGGCCCATTGTAATCGTTATCATCCAATCCAATAGAAAGAGACTCTCCACTTTCAAAGAAAATGATAACTGAGTTATCAGACTCCTCTACAGATCTAACCATCTTTCCTTCAATACCAAGTACCGAGCCACCATCATAAATATAATTATTGTAAATGCTTAGAGTTGTACTATCAGAAAACACAATCTGAATATAGTCATGTACTTTCTCAATCTTTCCGATAATGAGACCAATCAAAATCTGTAGAGCGACCATAGTTATTCGATCCTTAATCTATTGGAAAATGGCTATCTTTGTTGGATAGAGTTCGCCCGGTGTATGGGTCTACCCCTTGGCCAGCCTTATTTTCATATTTAATATAGCCATTCGGATAGCCAGGGCTATTTCCACGAGGAGGTGTTGGGTCCATCATCCGCATAGTATCTACCTGACCGTTCACACCACCCAATCCACCAGTGAACGCATCCCCAGTTTTTTTACCCGCTGGATTAACTACTGGCGTTGGTCCAGTTGCGCCTTTCGGAACAGGAAATGCCGTACCGCTTGGTGAAACAACAAAGTCTGGTGCGTTATCAGCTTTCCCCACACTCTTTGCAACAGCCCTTTCCGCAGCCCTTTCCGCAGCCATTTCCGCAGCCATTTCCTCGGTAACAGGGCTTTTTGCTGCTACCATCCCGACTATAGGGCCAGCCGCAAGAAATACCCAAGTTGGAATTGTATTGAAACTACTTTGATAGTTGGCTCCCAGCTGTTCTGCGATGCGGGCATACTCTTCCTGCTGACCTGCAGCTTGCGGATATAAAGCAGAAACCCGCATTAATAAACCAACCGCTGTCGAATTACCGCTGGATGAACTTCCACTTCCCCAAGCAGTTTGACGACTATAATCACACTCAGGACCCAGATTAACCGTCACGGCCGTGCCATCCGATCTATATTCAGTGGTATACGAATTAGTTAGCTTGCAACCAAGAACAACAGAACAACTGCTCGAAGAAGAATTTGAGCCTGAATTATATGACCCGCTACTACAAGTATTTGAAGGGCATGAGTTAGAAGCCGTACATGACCCACCGCCCCAATTATAACTATCTGCAAACCCAGTTGGATCTGTTGCATTCAGCGGGTTATTGCGGACATAACTGTAACGGTTGTAACTTTGCCCGTCATACGGATCGGGGATATACGGGTCGGCCTGCAGGAAACGCCCCAGTGTCGGGTCAAAGATCCGCCCGTTCATATGAATGACGTCGAGATCTTCCACCGTCTCATGCCCGGTATAACCCCGCCGGGTCGGTAGCAACAGCGCGCTCAGGCGACTATCAACCGTCAACTGACGAGCCTTACCAAATGCACTGTAAGCAAATGCTTGGGCAACTTGCCCTTTCTGATCACTCAGCATCAAGACAGACCCTAACGCATCGGTATGCTGATAAAAGCGATCTTCTGTGCCATTGCTGCGACGCGTTAACACTAATGGCCCGACATAATATTTATGTTCTGTCAGCGCACCATCTGCACCGGAACGCACGATTTTTTCATAAAGTTTATCAAGATAGAACGTTTCCAGCGTCGTTTGCCCCTGAGCTGACGGGCGCACATCCTTCCGCCAATAGCGCGCCTGATCCGGGCCATAAGCAAATTCCGTCACCGAACTGCCATTTTGGATCCGTAATGGCATATCCGAAGCATCATAACTAAACTGACGCTGCCCATCGCTCAGCACATTGCCGTTTTGATCATAACTGAACGTCTGAACACCAACGTCATTCAGACGATAGGGCTTCTGACTATCATAATGATATTCACCTTTATTGCGGTTATAGGTGATATTACCTAATTTGTCATAGCGATAGCTTTCGGCGGTCAGCCAGTTACCGGCCGACAAACGTCCGACCTCGGTCAAACGGTTCAGATTGTCATATTGATATTTCTCGTGGATTTCCGTGCTAGCCAGTGCTGATAACGCATAGTTATGCGTGCGTTCTGTCAGGTTATAGCCCATATCATACTGATAGGTTTGTTCTAATAGTTGATGCCTTCCCGACATAGCCTGAGAATGATTGAGCACACCCGCACCATCAATATATTCATTATTGATTTCAACATTATTCCCCAATGTTTCATGCGCAATATTACCTGAGGCATCTAGACTATCGATCCGTTGGATTAGCTTGTTAGTTTCATTATCAAATGAGGCGTTCAGATAGCCCGATTGACTGTATTGCTGGCGAACCGTAAAGGTTTTTCCCTCTGCCGCCGGATAGCTGATCTGAGAAATACGACCATATGAGTCATAACTGTAGCCAAGATTTAGGGTTTGCCCTTTAAACAAGGCATCCTGAGAATTCAATCGCCCATTTTGATCGTAAGAATAATGACGCGAATAACGGCTGCTAACCTCACTCTGATTACATGCACCATTGGCAAACAGTGTTTCACGAATGAGTTGCCCAATTGCATGTGCAGCTTGGTCGTAATAGTTACAACTGATACCTGATTCATCACGCCGGGAAATCAACCGACCCAATGCGTCATAAGTCATCTGTATCGTTTTGCCATTAGCATTGATCTGACTGATCACATCACCAAATGCATTATACCGATACTGCCAGTTGCCTTTGGTCGGATCCTGCGTTGCAATTTTCCGCCCCAAACTATTATAGGTATTAATAATCTTAGTATTGCTATTCCCGTCAACCTGTGTAGTCAGCAGCAGGCCCCGTGGGTTATAGGTATATTCGGTAACGGAGTTATTATCATCCTTGACTGCAATTAATTGTTGCAACTCATTATAGGTTTCAATTCGCTGTTGTTGCTTCGAATTGGTAATAGTGGTTTCCATCCCAGAATATTGCCAGGTGGTTGTCGCATCACCCAGTGCTGAATAATCGTGCTGCTCAATCTTTCTGCCGACGGCATCGTATTCATTCTCGACAGAATAGCCCAATTGGCCTTCATAATGCGGTTTATAAACCCGAACAGGCAGCCCACGCCAGTCATATTCAGTAGAAGAAATAATATTACGGCCATCAAATCCAGTGGTCTCTGTTTGTATTGGTAGATTATGCCCGTTAAAATAGAGAACCTTAATCGGTGCCCCCATCTGTTGTATCGTTTGGTAATATTCTGAACCCCGCGGGCAATTGCTGGCACAAAGATCGACAGAGTAGTTAATAGTCAGCCCAGATGAATCAACTTCACTGTGTAACGTGCCATCAGCTTCGAAAGTTTGAGTTGCAATATGATCATTCGGATCAATTTTGGTCGTCTGCCAAATACGGCCTTTCACCTGATCGGCACTCATACCGTTATATTGGTAATTATAGGTTTGATTGGCTAACGATTTACTGCTTAACAAACGTCCGTTCTGACTATAACGATAATTAATCGTTCTGGATTGCCCAGTGCTTGTATCCGTTTCGCCTTTATAAATGACATTACCGTAATTATCGTAATTGTAGGCTGTGATTAACTCTGGTGTATTTGCATCACCAGAGACATGTTCCTCTGTGAGCCACCCCTGCGCATTATAAACATATGAATGCACCTCATCTGGTGTGTTGCCAATAGTTACGCCAGAGTTAAAGTAGTAAGTTGATACATTATTTTCTTCCGCATACTCCGGTCTTTTATAACTGATTTTCTTGACGACATTTCGATCAGAGTCTTCACTAAGGTCAACTTCAGTTATATTTCCCCATTCATCAACTTCATAATGACAGTGATTGTTACCAACCTGGCGTGATGAATTATACTCATTCGTAACAGTATTCTGCCCGGCAAGATAAACAAATTTTCCACCATCTACATAATCAGCCAGCAACCAGGTATTTGATTTTTTCGATATCTGCTTATTGTTGACAAAATATGTTGAACTTTGCAGAAACCCGGAATAAGGAGGCTTCAATGAATAGGTATCAACTGTTAAACTATTTTCAATTAAATTCTGCTTTTTAATGGATTCAAAACCAAGGAAACCCGAACCATCCTTACTGGCCAGAATACCTTCATAAGTCATTTTAGTTGAAATTGTTTCTTGGTTTACGCCCGACTCTTCATAACTATTAACCACATAAGTGCCACCTAAAGGGATCACATAAGGATAACTGAATAATCTTCGTTCCTGTGAGGTAGAAAGAATCAGATCCTTGGTTAATGAATTATCTTTGTAATATTCATCCGGTATTTTCTTCGTTAAGACGGCACGATCCGTCACTGGGGAATATGAAACACTGTATTTGTGGTGCAATCCGTCTTCTATTGAAGCAATTTTATTTTGTTGCGTACCTGTATCTTGGATTCGATAAATATCAAATCTATCACTGAATGATGATAAACTCTCATCTGCATCATTCCCTATCAACTCAACTTGACCATCCCCATCAATATCTGCCGCCACAAGGTTTCTATTAGCATTTAAGGTGCCCCATTTTTGAAAAGACAGCGTATCAGATGTATTTTTTACCAGATAAATGGTCCACTCATAGCGAAATTTTACTGGTGTTCCAGGGATCTGGATTGTTTTTCTGACTAGAATATCATTGATGCCATCGTTATTAATATCGGCATATGTAATACTGCTAGGATCGTTATTATCATAATCAATATCTAATACAATAGACTTGTTTAAATTATCACCCGTATTTGTTTGAAATGATAACGGTTGTGAATATATACTACGAGATATATCCTTCGATAGTTTTTGAAAACTACATGTGTGCTCAGGTAATACAGGTTTGGCTATATAATAACAAATGTCGTGATCTGCTTTTACAGTATACTTGTAGTTAACTCTATCCGACAACCCATCATTATTAATATCAATAAACGAAGAATTACTTAATATATAACCATACGCACTACTAATATTTGTATATAGCCTTTGCCCATTAGTGGCTTCAATATAAAGATCCGTTGCTTTGTCTCCATTCAGGTCCCCTGAAAAAATAATACTTGGATCATCTAAAGAAACATATCTAAACAGATCGAATATATTATCAGATGATAAAACGCCATGTAATCCAGAAACAATAACTTTATTTTTTGAAATTAAATCGTCTTTCCCATCACCATTAATATCAAGAGAATGGAGTTTTCCATAGTAAAAATTAGGTACTTGAATTTTTGTTTTTTCCCCATGTGAATTAACTGCATACGCATATTGTCCATAACTTGCAATTAACTCCTTAACTCCGTCATTATCGGCATCTGCAAATGAAAGAATCTGAGTGTATCCACTTTTATCGACTAACAACTGATTGTTGCCAGTCGCAAAATCATAGAGATAGATAGCATTATCTGATGCGAGGTAAACCAGATCCGCTTTTCCATCACCAGTCATATCGACAAAATAAGAAACACGCGATCCTATATTCAATGAACTATCTTTTTTTATAGTGGTTGCATTTTCATTGCGATACCATGAAAAATGCGAAGCCGGATAACAGGTTTTATCAGAAAAACATTGCTGAATATGATTGAGATAAGACTGCGGTGTTAACCCCTCTACGGTCTGATAACCGATATTGTAATCAGAGACCACTTCATCATCTGCTTTAACGGATATTTTTGTTAACAGTTGATCAGAGGTATATTTTGTTCCAGCAACATAACCTGAACTAATTTTAGGATTTTGAATATAGCTGAATGACACACTATATACGTGTTCATCTGCTGATTTTCCACCATACGTGATTTTACTTAGGTATTGGCTACCCTGATCTGGATCATTATTATAAAAATAGCTAATTGAATTACTAAACCGGTCAGTTTGACTATCTATTGCCCAACCAGCTGTTAATAGTTGATTACTGTTCTTCCGTTGGTATTTGCCTGTATTTTTACCATAGTAAGAAACAATATGGTTTTTATCAGTAATATAAAGATAATCAAATGAGCTGTTTACTGGGTTCATACCATACACAGTTAGACCTGGCATATTATCCACATAATATGTTTTACCCGAGCCCCAATATTCACTATCAGAAACTATTTTCCCTTTTTCAGTGCCTTTCAAAAACAGATGTCTGCCATCTAAACATAAACGATCTGAAGCAGTATATGAAATATGTCCTTGTGTCCCTTCACCTTCAAATGCCAGTGCCTTTGAGCAGCGACTAATCATGCTATTAGCATTTAGCTTCCAGCCCCACCCTAACAAACCATAGGCACCATTACTGGAATATGAAACCGATATTTTCGGCATAAAGCCGTTAACCCATTCCGATAATTTAACAGGAATATCATAAGTGGCTTCACCATATTTATTAACAGAAAAATCACCATTAATACTTCCGGCTATCAATGAAGACGACTCAGGTTCACCTATGTTATTAATATTTGGATTTGCAAGTGGAATGTCATTAATAATGGATTGCTGAATAATTTGAAGACTGGCATTTCCATTATAGTTATTAATATTAAACTTGTTATAAGCAAACTCTAAATCTATTGTGGTGCCAGTAATGTTCGCGTTAAAATCAACCAAGTGTGACCAGAGCGAACCTATGGAAAATGCTTCTGCTGTAATAGAAGTTAAAGCCCATTTTCCATTATTCCATACTAATGAAAAATATCGCTTAATACTGTTATCTACTATCGGTGTAACAATTTCACCATGTAGTAAGATTACCCTCCCCGGCGTTGACAGGTAATACACCTTACCTGGCGTTGCCTCTAACAATTCAAAACTGTCAACGGGAGAGGCTCTGACACAATTTATCCAAATGACAGAGAGAAGTAATAATGCAATTATTTTTCTTAACATAATTATCCCGGGGCAATTGTCGTTACCATGCAAATCCAATCGACACCGCAACAAATGTAACAAATTTGCGTGTCAGCACATGAGCTCGTTTGGTGTGTAAATCTATGCAATATCGTAAAAAGATTCAATAAGAACTCAAAATTCAAAACGAATAAACCAGGGAAAGGATAACTGCCAGGAACAAACTCAAATGAGCCTTTAAAAAATATAACTATCACTGACCGTCAGTGATTTAACTCTATAACATCATCCACCGCACTGTGTATTCCCTATAAAATATGGGAAAATTAACGTTTTACAGAAAAAACCAATTTAAGGTGAAGAATGACCAAACGCGATGGTTTTACATCCAGTTTCGGCGTATTGGCTGCGACATTAGGTTCGGCAGTCGGCCTCGGTAATATATGGAAATTCCCCTATATGACGGGTGCCAACGGTGGTGCTGGTTTCCTGCTGATTTATCTGCTGGCAACATTGCTGGTCGGGTTACCGGTAATGATTGCGGAAATTACCATGGGCCGTACCGCAAAAACGAATCCCATCACGGCGTTGCAACGTCTGGCGCCACGTGGTCAGCCATGGTGGTTGATCGGTGCATTCGGTGTGGCTGCGGCATTTTTGATCATGGCCTTCTATTCCGAAGTGGTTGCCTGGGTATTTGCGTATGTGCCTAAGGCCATCAGTGGTGAAATCCTCTCCAGTGACCCCAAAGTTACCGGTGCGGCTTTCGGTGCCTTGATCAGTGATCCAATGCAATCGCTGATTTGGCAGTGGGGTGTGCTGTTATTTATCGGTGGGATCTTACTGTTAGGTGTCGCGAAAGGTATTGAAGCCGTCACCAAGCGCCTGATGCCGCTGCTGTTTGTGTTGTTGCTGATCCTGTGTGCATTTAGTTTGTCGTTGGATAAAGCCGGTGACGCGCTGAAATTCCTGTTCCAGCCTGATTTCAGCAAAATCAACGCCACTGTGCTGCTGGCAGCGATGGGCTTAGCGTTCTTTAAACTGTCGGTCGGCATGGGCACCATGATGACCTATGGCAGTTACTTCCGCGACGACCAGAACATTCCGGTCACCGCATTCCGCGTGATGTGTGCAGACTTATTCGTTTCGATGCTGGCCGGTATTGCCATCTTCCCTGCCGTATTTACGTTTGGTTTTCAGCCGGAAGCGGGCCCGCCACTGGTTTTCATCACGATTCCAGCCGTATTTGCCCAAATGCCGTTTGGCCATCTGTTGATGGTGCTGTTTTTCATCCTGACTTCAGTCGCGGCTATCGGGGCGATGCTGTCGTTGCTGGAAGTCCCAGTAGCGGTGATCAATGAACGTTTTGGTGTGAGTCGTAAAACAGCCACGCTGCTCACCTTGTTGCTGGTGGCCTTGTTAGGTTCTACTTGTGCATTAACGAATAGCACCATGGCAGCGTTCAAACTGTTCGGCATGAATATGTTCGATCTGTTTGATTATTTAAGCTCAAACATTCTGCTACCACTGGGTGGGATCGCCATTGCCCTGTTTGTCGGTTGGGTGTGGGGTTATCCGGCATTACAACGCGCCATTAGTAACCAGCAACAGTTAGATAATCAGAAATTAAATCAGTTGCTGTTCCTGATTTTGCGTTTTGTCACGCCGTTGTTGATCCTGGCGGTTATGTTGCATGCACTGAACGTTTTATAAACAGAGCGACTAAATGGTGTGAACGGCAATCTTTTGCACAATTTGCGCAAGAACATGCTGAAAATGGAGGAGCACTACTGGCTCCTCCATTTTTTTTAACCTAATCTAGCATTTAGGAAGAGCAAATAATCATCAGTGGACTCTATGGGAAACAAATGAATGAAACGTTTTCTGCTCCCATTATTACTGATCATTTTTGCCGCCGTGGCTGCATGGGTAGACATCCAGCGGATCAGTGTTCCCATGGTTCGAACGTCACCTTTGCACCCCATTTACACGATTAGTTCACCGGACGATGCCACTGCATTGGCACAAGGAAAAACAGTGATCAAACTTGGTCCTTGCTTGTTTGGTCTCTACCCGGGAGCCATGGCGTTTAAAAGCCCGACAGAAGCCAAAGACTTTATTGGCCTCAAAGGTTACGACCCCCAAAAATGGCGAATATTTCAGCTTTCTGGTGATTATCAGCTAGACGTCACCGACGGTGTACTCAATAAAACATTACAATTATCACGGGATCTGACGACAAACGACATTCAGTAACAATTTTCTTTTATCTCTGGTAACCAGAACCGGTCGGTTGGCGGTATAATCCGGCCCCCAATTTCTGGCTGATTTAGTTTCACTGTTTCAGGACATAGCGATGAACAAGGTAGTAGCGTTCTTATTTGGATTAATCTGTTTTTCTTCGCAAAGTTTTGCCGCGACCGCGCCAAAACCCTATGTGCCTGACGAGCCGGTTCCCGCCGCAGCCAGTAAGCCAGTGCTGAAAAAAACCATAGTGGTAAAACGAACGGTTAAAACACCAATTGCTACCGCTAAAGTAAGTAAAACTAAGCCCCCGGTTAAACCACTGGTAACCAAAACAGCACCTGTAGCTAAAACAACTAAAGCTGGAAAAATCAAAGCGACGAAAAATAGCACCGTGACAAACATGGCGCTCAATTCCACACAACGACTGAACAAATACAGTCGGGTGCAGAAAAATAAATCACACCAACTGGCGCAGCATGTCGATGCCAAGCCAGCGCGTATCGCGTCGCGCTCTGCTGCACCGGTTAACACCACCCCGGCAGCCAACCCAACTCGGGTGACCAATATCCCGTTAACCAGCGGCAGCCCATTTCTGGACTCCAGCTCAGCGTTGGTGATGAATGCCAATACCGGTCGCATGATTTATGGCAAAAATGCTGCACGCCGCACGCCGATCGCTTCCATTACAAAATTAATGACCTCTATGGTTGTTCTGGATGCCAAGTTATCGATGGACCAACCAATCACCATCAGTGATGCCGATGTAGATCGCGTCAAAAAATCCAGCTCCCGTCTGGAGGTCGGCACCACACTGTCGCGTTACGACACTATGTGGCTGGCGCTGATGTCGTCTGAAAACCGCGCGGCACACTCATTGGCTCGCACTTATCCTGGTGGAACCAGTGCCTTTGTTGCCGCAATGAACCGGAAAGCTCGTTCTCTGGGCATGAACCACACCGTATTTTATGACCCAACAGGGCTGAACAAAGACAATACCTCGACAGCAGCCGACTTAGCATTGATGGTACAAGCGGCTTATCGTTATCCGCAGATCCGTCAGTTCACGACGTCAACCGACCATGACATCATCAGTGCATCCGGTCGTCAGTTGCATTACAAAAACAGTAATGCGTTAGTGCGTGAAGGTGTATGGGATATTCAGTTATCTAAGACCGGTTATATCAAAGAAGCCGGCCGTTGCCTGGTAATGGTTGCTGAAGTGCAAAGTAAACCAATGGTGATGGTGTTTCTGGATGCCGGTGCAACCTCCGGCCGTATCAGTGATGCGCGGAATATCAAAACCTGGCTGGAACGCCAGCCAACCAATCAGCTGGGTTAAAACTTTTTCTGGTTATACAAAAACAGCGCCTTTGAGCGCTGTTTTTTATTGGCCAAACCCATTCACATCAAGGTAATAAAGGCTGCCGCTGGAAATGTTCACCACCACAATGCAGGCATGAGGTGAGCGCAACCGAATGCGTTAACGTTTCACGATGTCCGCATTGCTTGCAGATTTTTTGCCCTGGTGCCATCCATTCGCCTAGCTTATAACCATTAGCATGGTGCAGATCATTTTCCACTGCGATCTGCTCTATCTGCGTACGATCACTGGCAGCTAATAACCACTCCCACGCCGTATTCTGCAAAGCATTAAAAAACGCGGAATCTTGATAACCGCCGGGAGCATCTAAAAACTCACTCAGCTCTTCGTTAACATAAGCACTGGTCAGCGCCAGTTCATCTTTAGTGAGGTCTTCTGCCGCTACCACAAAGGCTTCGACTTCTTTTAGCCAATGCTGCAGATTTTCCCGCGTCGGTGCCCCTTTTTCACTCCAGAAGGCACGAACATGACTCATAAACAGTTCATACCCCTTCGGTTTTTTGTCCGGGCTGTTTTGTTCTGACATGGTGTTATCCTTCTGATATTAACTGCTTTAAGCATAGCGTGTGTTACGGAAAAAGCCTGTGAGCCCGCTCAGCTATTGTTGCGATCCGGCAATACAAGTATCCTATGGGGATTTTCTAACGGATCACCCTCCACTTCTGTCGAGTCGGATATACCCATGTCAGTTATGCAAGAACAATATAATCCCCAGTCCCTGGAGCCGGAAGTTCAACGGCATTGGGATAAACAGCAGACATTCAAAGCCTTCGAGAAAGTAGATAAAGAGAAATTCTACTGCCTGTCTATGTTCCCTTATCCATCAGGCCGTCTGCACATGGGTCATGTGCGTAACTACACCATCGGTGACGTGATCTCCCGTTACCAGCGCCTGAATGGCAAAAATGTACTGCAACCAATCGGTTGGGATGCATTCGGTCTGCCAGCAGAAAATGCGGCGATCAAAAATAATTCAGCTCCCGCAAAATGGACTTACGAAAACATCGAATACATGAAAGGCCAGCTGAAGATGCTGGGTCTGTCTTACGATTGGGATCGTGAACTGGCAACCTGTACTCCAGAATATTACCGCTGGGAACAGTGGTTCTTCACCGAGCTGTATAACAAAGGTTTGGTGTATAAAAAAACCTCTTCCGTGAACTGGTGCCCGAATGACCAGACCGTACTGGCTAACGAACAGGTGCAAGACGGTTGCTGCTGGCGTTGTGACACGCCGGTCGAACAGAAAGAAATTCCGCAGTGGTTTATCAAAATCACCGCCTACGCTGAAGAGCTGCTGAACGATCTGGACAAGCTGGATGGCTGGCCGGAAATGGTGAAAACCATGCAGCGTAACTGGATCGGCCGCTCAGAAGGTCTGACCATGACCTTCAACGTGGAAAACAGCGATCAGTCATTTGATATCTACACCACCCGTCCGGACACCCTGATGGGCGTGACGTATGTGGCAGTGGCTGCGGCGCACCCGCTGGCAAAACAGGCGGCGGAAAACAACGCTGCACTGGCTGACTTCCTCGAAGAGTGCAAAAACACCAAAGTAGCCGAAGCTGAATTAGCGACGATGGAGAAAAAAGGCATGGCCACCGGCCTGTATGCCCTGCACCCACTCGATGGCCGTCGCGTACCAATCATGGTCGCCAACTTCGTGCTGATGGATTACGGCACCGGTGCGGTGATGGCCGTGCCTGCGCACGACCAACGTGATTTTGAATTTGCGCAAAAATACGGTCTGGAAATTCGTGCCGTGATCGCGGCAGAAGATGGCTCAGCGCCAGATATCTCTGCGGCAGCCTACACCGAGAAAGGTGTGCTGTTTAATTCCGGCGAATTTGATGGTTTAGATTTCAAACAAGCCTTTGATGCGATCTGCAGCAAGCTGGAAACGCAAGGTTTAGGTAAACGCACCGTCAACTTCCGTCTGCGTGACTGGGGCGTATCACGTCAACGTTACTGGGGCGCACCAATTCCAATGCTGACATTGGAAGATGGCACGGTGGTGCCAGCACCAGCCGATCAACTGCCAGTGATCCTGCCAGAAGATGTGGTGATGGACGGCGTACAAAGCCCAATCAAAGCGGATCCTGAGTGGGCAAAAACCACTTACAACGGCCAACCTGCGCTGCGCGAAACTGACACCTTCGATACCTTCATGGAGTCGTCTTGGTATTTCGCCCGTTACTGCTGCCCGGATTATGAACAAGGCATGCTCGATACCGATCGTGCTAACCACTGGTTGCCCGTCGATCAATACATCGGTGGTATTGAACACGCGTGTATGCACCTGCTGTATGCGCGTTTCTTCCACAAATTGCTGCGTGACTCTGGCATGGTGAAAAGCGACGAGCCATTCACCCGTTTGTTATGTCAAGGCATGGTGCTGGCTGATGCTTTCTACTACACCGAAAACGGTGCGCGTATTTGGGTCAGCCCAACTGACGTCAAAGTCGAACGCGATGAAAAAGGGCGCATCGTTAAAGCCACTGACAATGAAGGTCGTAAAGTCATTCATTCCGGCATGACCAAAATGTCGAAATCGAAAAATAACGGTATCGATCCGCAATTGATGGTCGAACGTTACGGTGCCGACACTGTGCGTCTGTTCATGATGTTTGCTTCCCCTGCTGACATGACGCTGGAATGGCAAGAATCCGGTGTCGATGGCGCACAACGCTTCCTGAAACGTCTGTGGAAAGCCGTGGCTGAACATACCGCGAAAGGTGCTGCACCGGCATTAGACGTTGCCAACTTGAGTAACGAGCAGAAAACACTGCGTCGTGAGTTGCACAAAACCATCGCCAAGTTCAGCGATGACATCGGTCGCCGCCAGACCTTCAATACCGCGATTGCCGCAGTCATGGAACTGATGAACCGTGTGGCGAAAGCACCACTAGAGTCAGAGCAAGATCGCGCACTGGTACAAGAAGTGCTGACTAACGTTGTGCTGATGCTCTACCCAATCACCCCGCACGTTTGCTTCCATCTGTGGCAAGCACTGGGGCATGCGGATATCGATCAAGCCACCTGGCCGGTTGCCGATGCGGCTGCGATGGTAGAAGACGAGAAGCTGGTTGTAGTGCAGGTTAACGGTAAAGTACGTGGCAAACTGACTGTGGCGGCTGATGCAACACAGGAGCAAGTACACGCACTGGCGATGCAAGATCATACTGTGGTGAAATTTGTCGCTGATCTGACCGTGCGCAAAGTGATCTATGTACCGGGCAAACTGCTCAATATCGTGGTTGGCTAAACTATGAAACGACTGGTCTGTGGTGTGATGATACTGGTGAGTGTATTGCTCACCGGTTGCGGCTTTCATATGCGTGGGGATATCGATGAGAAACTGCTGCCCTCGCAGCTGAAAGCGATCCATGTAGTGGGCGATGATCGCAGTGATATTTATCGTATGGTCACCGCCCGTCTGCGCCATTATGGTGTGCAACTGGTAGACGCTAATGATGAAATACCGACGCTCAATCTGGGTAACATCAGTGTCGGAAACAGTGCCGCTTCGCTGGATAACCGCAGTCAGGTCGTGGAATATGTGATGCTGTTTAATACTGATTACAGCATCACCCTGCCACACAAGCCGCTACAAAAATTTAGCGCGCGTTTTAGCCGCGTGTTCCTGAATAAATCGGCACAAGCACTGGCCTCTTCCCGTGAACAGGCGCAGTTACGCCATGAGATGGAAATTCAAACAGCGGATTTGATCTTGATCCAGCTTAGTCATGTGATCCTCTGATGCGTGTTTTCAGCGAACAGTTAGCAGAACAGTTAAAAGCAGGCCTTCGCGCCTGCTATCTTATTTTTGGCGACGAACCATTACAGAAAATGGAAGCGTTGCAACAGATCCGCCAACTGGCTCGTGAGCAGGGTTTCACCGAGGTCATTCGTTTCAGTGCACTCGAAGAGCCACTGTCATGGGATGATATTTATGCCAACAGCCAAAGTTTGAGCCTGTTTACCAGCCGGCAAATTATTGAAATTGAACTCGGTGAGAAATTACCCAAAGAGTGGGCTGAGCGGATCAGCGAATTACAAAAACAACTGCATCCCGATCTATTACTGATCATCCTTGGCCCGCGGCTTAATAGCAATCAAAGTAAAAGTGCTTGGTTTACCGCATTAGATAAGCAAGGCATCTATATTCCCGTTGCCTTACCCGATGCACGCTATTTCCCGCGTTGGATGAAACAGCGTTGTCAGCAACAGAATTTACGTGTGGATAACGATGCGCTCACCTTTCTCTGCCATGCCTTTGAAGGCAATCTATTGGCCGCGGCACAAGAACTGGAAAAACTTTCGTTACTCAATTTGCCACAACCACTGACTGTCAGTGTGTTGCAGCAAAACATCACCCGTCATAATGTCTTCGATCCATTTAAGTGGCTAGATACTTTGTTGGAAGGGAAAAGTCAGCGCGCCTTACGTATGCTGACACAACTGCGTGATGAGGGAGTGGAACCCGGCATGCTGACCTGGGCGCTGGCAAAAGATCTGGAGCTGCTCTGGTCACTGCGCTTGGCACAAGATGCCCGCCAGCCACTAAGTGCGATATTACAAGCCACCAAAGTTTGGCCCAGTCGGCAAGCATTACTCCAGCAAACCATGCAACGACTCTCCGCCGTACAATTACGCGATATGTTGCGCATGATGAGTGAGTTAGATCGTTGTAATCGCAACTTCGACAGCCACAGCGCCTGGCAATGGCTGCAGACTTTATCTCTGGGATTTAAAGGCAGCGCCTCACTGCGTTTTACGTTGCCGCAACAACTCTGAAAAAGCGAATGCTGATCCCGCTCCGCAGCATGCTATAATCGCGCGCTCATTATTCGGAGGAACCTCTTCTTGCAAGGTAAACAACTACAAGACTTCGTCGTAGACAAACTCGACGACATTAAAGCCAGCGATATTGTGGTGCTGGACGTCCGCGGTATTTCAGATATTACCGACTGCATGATCATCTGTACCGGTAACTCGAATCGCCATGTACGCTCAATTGCGGACAACCTTGCCGAAGAAATTCGTCATGCCGGCATGATGCCGTTTGGTGTCGATAACAACAGCGACGCGGAATGGGTGCTGGTCGATCTGGGTGAAGTGATGGTGCATGTCATGCAAAGCGACGCGCGCAATCTCTATCAGCTGGAAAAACTCTGGCACAGTAATACCAAGGCCGCCTGATCGATGAAGATCCAGCTTATTGCCGTTGGCACCAAAATGCCTGATTGGGTGACCACCGGCTTTAATGAATACCAGCGACGTTTTCCCAAAGATATGCCGCTGGAGCTGATTGAAATTCCCGCCGGCAAACGTGGGAAAAACGCTGACATTGCCCGCATCTTGGAAAAAGAAGGTGAACAGGCATTGGCCGCGATCGGTAAATCGTGCCGTATCGTGACGCTGGATCTGCCTGGCAAAAATTGGACTACGCCACAATTAGCCCAACAGCTGGAAAGCTGGAAACAAGATGGCCGTGATGTGGCGTTGTTGATTGGTGGACCAGAAGGTCTGTCACCGGCTTGTAAAGCAGCAGCAGAGCAAAGCTGGTGTCTATCGGCCTTGACCATGCCGCACCCATTAGTACGGATTGTGGTCGCCGAAAGTTTGTACCGGGCCTGGAGCCTGACAACTAATCACCCTTATCACCGCGAATAGATCATGCCAAAAACCGCCTTTAAGAACAAAGCTCTGGAAAGCGCGCTGTTTGCTCGGCGAGTCTATTTTTGTGTGTTCGTTATTATCCTGATGGTAACGATGCTGCTGGGGAATCTCTATTTCCTGCAGGTAACCCAATATCAGGATTATCAGACCCGCTCGAATGATAACCGGATCAAAGTGATCCCCAGTGCCCCACCGCGTGGTTTGATCTTTGATCGTAACGGGGTTTTGCTGGCGGAAAATCAGCCTGAATTCAGTCTGGAAATTATTCCAGAACAAGTACCAAATTTAAAACAAACCATGTTAGAGCTGACTGAGTTGCTTGGTTTGGATGAACAAAACATCCCTCGTTTGCTCGATGAAGCTCGACATAACCGGAAATTTAACCCGCTAACACTGGCGGAACAGCTCAATGAAGAGCAAGTCGCTAAATTTTCGGTCAACCAATATCGTTTTCCCGGCTGCAGCATCGAAGCCTATCTGAAACGCCATTACCCATATGCCGATGTGCTAACACATGCCTTAGGTTATGTCGCGCGTATCAACGTCAAAGATCTACAGCAGCTGGATAAAGACGGTAAACTTAATAACTACGCCGCCACACATGACATTGGCAAACAAGGTGTTGAAAAATACTACGAAGACCAGCTGCATGGTCAGGCCGGTTATCAGGAAGTTGAGGTCAACAATAAAGGCCGTGTATTACGCACCCTGAAATATCAACCCCCCGTTGCAGGCCAAGATCTCTACCTGAGCATTGATATTAAGCTGCAAAAGCGCGCATATGAACTCATGGCGGGCCAGAAAGGCGGCATTATCATGATGGATCCGCGCGACGGTTCGATCCTGGCGTTTGTCTCCACCCCAAGTTATGACCCCAATATTTTTGTGCGTGGTGTTACTGGAAAAGAATATTCCGGGTTGTTAAAAGACCCAGCCCGCCCGCTGATTAATCGTATCTCTCAAGGTGGTTATTCACCGGCATCGACAGTAAAACCGCTGCTTTCAGTAATGGGATTAAACGAAGGCGCGATCACACCAACCTATCGCTATTTCGGTGGGCCAACATTCCAGATCCCCGGTACTGCCCGTAAATTCCGTGATTGGCGGAAAGGTGGCCATGGTTGGCTCGACGTCTATCGCGCGATTGAAGTTTCCGCCGATACCTTCTTTTATGACATGGCCTATCGCGTTGGTATCGACAAAATTCATGACTACATGACGCGATTTGGTTTTGGCCAATATTCCGGGCTGGATATCGAAGAAGAAAGCAAAGGGATCCTGCCATCCCGCGAGTGGAAACAAAAACGCCACCGCCAGCCTTGGTTCCAAGGTGACACGATTTCGGTTGGTATTGGTCAAGGCTATTGGACGGCAACATTGATTCAGTTAGCACGAGCACACAGTATTCTGACACAGCATGGCCGGATCATTACCCCTCATTTGGGTATGGCATTCGGCAGTGGCGACAAACAACAACCCATCGTTCCTGCAGAACAAGATCCGATCCAAGTTAAAGACGACAATTACTGGAATGTTGCGCTACAAGGCATGTATCTGGTTAACAATGGACCGGAAGGTTCCGGGCGGCACGCCTTTGCTGGAACTTCCTATAAATCCGGTGGCAAATCAGGAACCGCGCAGGTCGTGGGGATGAAAGAAAACCAACGCTACGATGCCAGCAAATTAAAAGCTGAACATCGTGATAATGCATTGTTTGTGACCTTTGCACCGTTTGATAACCCACGCGTCGTCTGTGCCTTGATCCTGGAAAATGCGGGGGGCGGTAGTAAAAATGCGGCGCCACTGGCGCGAGCCATGCTGGACAGTTATCTGCTGAATAAATACGACAGCCCAGTAGAAGATGATGAGGTGCCAGCACATTGAACGAAGAAAATAATAAGTTCCAGCTTTGGCAACGGATCCACATCGATCTGCCATTACTGTTTGCGATCATTGCCCTACTTAGTTTCAGTATGGTGATCCTCTATTCAGCGACGGGTATGCATATGGATATGATTATCAATAAGTTGGTACATATCACCATCGCATTTACTGTTATGCTGATCATGGCGCAACTACCGCCGGGGTTTTATGCCCGCTGGGCACCACCGGCTTTTCTGGTGTGTATTCTGTTATTGCTTTGTGTGATGATCTTTGGCCACATCGGCAAAGGGGCACAACGTTGGCTGGATCTGGGTTTTGTGAAGTTTCAGCCATCGGAATTTTTGAAAATCGTCATGCCGATGACGATTGCCGCCTTCATGGATCGTCACCCATTACCGCCTCGCCTGGCGCATGTCGCCATCTCACTGGCGCTGGTATTGCTCCCAACCTTACTCATCGCCGAACAGCCTGATTTGGGTACTGCGGTACTGGTTGCCGTTTCCGGTTTTTTTGTGATTTTCCTTGCTGGCCTGAACTGGTGGTTGATCATTCTGGCCTGTGTTCTATTGTGTGCCTTCATGCCGGTGATGTGGTTTTTCCTGATGCATGATTATCAGCGTCAGCGCGTATTGACCTTCCTCAATCCAGAAAACGATCCGTTGGGTACGGGTTACCACATCATTCAATCCAAGATCGCGATTGGTTCTGGCGGTTTATTTGGTAAAGGCTGGTTGAATGGCACTCAGTCACAGTTGGATTTTATTCCTGAGCGTCACACCGACTTTATTTTTGCCGTCATTGGTGAAGAATTTGGCCTGATGGGTTTTATTGTGCTGATGCTGCTGTATTTACTGATTTTATATCGTTGTCTGCATATCAGCCTACAAGCGCAAAACAGTTTTGACCGTCTGCTCGGCGGGGCATTATCACTGACATTTTTCTTCTACGTCTTTATCAATATCGGCATGGTTAGCGGCATCTTGCCTGTGGTTGGCGTGCCGTTACCACTGGTCAGTTATGGCGGAACAGCTATGATAACCTTGTGTGCCGGCTTCGGTATTTTAATGTCGATCCATACGCATCGCCGATTGCTCGCCTGATAACAGGAATCACAATGAAACGAATTACGACACTTGCGCTCTCATTCCTATTGGCCGGACATGCCTTCGCAGCCACATTACGTCCGGAAGACAATGCGCGTTTAGAAACATTGAGCCATGAACTGAATGTTCCCATGCCAGAGCTGTCGCAAGCGGTAGCACAAGCAGACTATCGGCAAGCCGTGCTGGATGCCTTTACTAAAACTGCGGAAAGTAAACCTTGGTATGAATACCAGGCGTTGTTTTTGACAGATAAACGCGTGAGACAAGGCGTTGATTTCTGGCGCGCCCATACGGCAGATTTGGCGCGCGCAGAACGTATTTATCATGTTCCGGCCAGTGTGATAGTCGCTATTATTGGTGTTGAAACCTTTTATGGCACCAATATGGGAAAACATCCGATCCTCGATTCACTGTTTACACTGGCGTTTTATCACCCTACCCGCACCCCGTTTTTCAGTAAAGAGTTTGCGAACTTCGTAAAACTGGGCCATGCACAAGGTTGGGATCTGAAAACCCGCTTAGGCTCGTATGCCGGTGCGATGGGTATGAGTCAGTTTATGCCTTCCAGCTACTTAAGTTATGCGGTTGATTTTGATGGTGATGGTCATATCGATTTATTCACTAATCCGGCTGATGCGATTGGCAGTGTCGCGAACTATTTTCATCAGCATGGCTGGAGTATGGGTGAACCGGTAGTCGCCTCTGCACAAGTGACCAAACCCTCAGCACTCAGTTATGTGCAAGAGCGAGTTGAGCTAAAACAACAATGGGGACAATTAAAGCAGGCCGGTATAAACACCACCGCACCGTTGTCATCAACGACACCGGTCAGCCTGATCCAATTGGCTCAGCCGAGTTATTCTGAATATTGGATCGCACGCCAAAATTTTTATGTTATCACCCGCTATAATAAGAGCCCGTTGTACGCCATGGTGGTTCATAACTTGAGTCAGCTGCTTGCGAAACAATATTATGGTCATTAAACCGTATCCTTTTTTTTGCGTTCTCCTACCGTTATTTCTGCTGATTGCTTGTAGCAGTCAGCAATCGGAGACTGTCTCGCCGACAGTACAGCCGACTAAACCACTCATTGATGTTAATGGCGCCATACCGCGATTTGAACCACCCAGCCGGATCGGTAATAAAGATTACGAGGTGTATGGGCAACCGTACAAAGTGTGGAACGGCATCGATCACTATTCCACCCAAGGTACTGCCTCGTGGTACGGCCCGGGATTTCACGGTAAATACACCTCCAATGGTGAATTGTATAACCAGGAAGATATTTCTGCGGCCCATAAAAATTTACCGTTACCCAGTTATCTGCGGGTTACCAACCTCGATAATGGCCGCCGGTTGATTGTACGCGTCAATGATCGCGGACCGTTTCATGGCGATCGGATCCTTGATTTATCGCATGGTGCCGCAACACGGTTAGGGATCATCGGTGCCGGAACCGCGAAGGTACAGGTTGAATTGATCCAACCGCCACGCCCAGCGAATGCGGAACAACTGATCGCCCAACACGAATCACGGACAATTCAATTGTTAGCTACCAACGATGTGCGCAAAGCGAAACAGGTCGCCAGCGATGTACAACGTCGTTATGGCGTGCCCTCCAGAATTGTGGTAATGAATCGTATATATAAACTTCATTTGGGACCGCTGGAAAAACCACAAGCAGAACGTTTATTATTCAAATTAAAAGGGTCAAGTTTCGTGGGTGCATTCTTCCTTAACTGACCGAATAAGATCAATAAAGCAGGGATATACATGCGAGTTCCAACACCGCTCTCAACCATTTTTCTTTACAGCCGATTCATATTGCTGGCGCTCATCTTTTCAGCATGCACCTCACAAGAAGTTGTGAGTTATCGAATTCGACCAATGAAAACGACCACACACACACACGAAGTGCCTGATGGATCTAGTTTTCAGTTTAAAGTTTATGCAGGCCCTATCGTCAATGATGATGAATATGCTCGCATGACGCCACGCCAGCGACGTAAAGCCGGATTATTATCGCCGGTGTACGAAGCACCTAGTTTTACTGGTAACGATGGTTATCAGATCGACGGCAAATATTATCCAATCTGGAAAGATATTAAGGAATATACCGCGGAAGGGTTGGCATCTTGGTATGGCCCTGGATTTCATGGCCGTAAAACCGCCAATGGCGAGATCTACGATCAATACGCGATCACTGCGGCGCATAAAAGTCTGCCGCTGCCTTGTTATATTCATGTCACTAATCTGGAAAATGGCCGCACACTGGTGGTACGCGTCAATGATCGCGGACCATTCATTGATGACCGAATGCTGGATCTCTCTTACGGCGCGGCAGCACGTTTAGGGATCGTAGAACATGGCGTGGTGCGGGTAAAAGTGGAACTGATCAACCCGCGCTCGCCTTTGCTTCTTTCTTCGCGAAATTAAAGTCAGCGGGCAAAAAAGCACCTTTTTGCTATTTAGCCCACAGTTTTGACTACTCCTGATGTCTGGTTTTGGTATAGTAAGCGCCGATTTAAAACTGGCCATGCCTGCTCACGCTGATCAGGCGACCCCCGGATAGATAAGGATCATGACGTTGAAACTGGCGAAAATTGTTCTGCTGACAGCCGCATTCAGTATCAGTGCTGCCACATTTGCAGAAACTGCAACCCCTACTCCGACCCCAACCCCAATGCCTGATCCGAAGCCGACGCTAGATCCGAAGCCAATGCCTGCTCCGGCGCCAGTCGCTTTACCAAGCCCACCACAAATTGCAGCAAAAGCTTACTTGCTGATGGACTATAACAGTGGCCAGATCCTGATCGGTGAAAATACCGAAGAACGTCTGCCACCTGCCAGCCTGACCAAAATGATGACCTCGTACGTGATCGGTCAGGAGCTGAAATCTGGTCGCATCAAACCAACCGATATGGTGACCATCAGCCAAAACGCCTGGGCTAAAAACTACGATGACTCCTCTAAAATGTTCATCGAAGTGGGTAAACAAGTCAGCGTCGATAACCTGAATAAAGGCATCATCATTCAATCGGGTAATGATGCTTGTATCGCGATGGCAGAACACATTGCCGGCTCTGAAGATTCCTTTGCCAGCCTGATGAACCAGTGGGCTGCCAAACTGAACATGAAAGATACCCATTTCGTTAACGCGCATGGCCTGTATAACGTGGATCACTACTCCACTGCACACGACATGGCACGACTGGGTCAGGCGTTGATCCGCGATTTGCCGAACGAATATGCGGTTTACTCACAAAAAGATTTCACCTTTAACGGCATCACCCAGCATAACCGTAATCGTCTGCTGTGGGATAAAACCCTCGTGGTTGACGGTATCAAAACCGGTCACGTCAGCGAAGTGGGCTATAACTTAGTGGCTTCTGCAACTGGCCCGGAAGGTATGCGTCTGATCTCCGTCATCATCGGTGCCGGCAGTGAACAGCAACGCGCGGAAGAAAGCAAAAAGCTGCTGACCTACGGTTTCCGTTTCTATCAGAACATGCAACCGTACAAACAAGGCGCAGAACTGGCTAAACAACGTATTTGGATGGGTGATAAGAGCGAAATCCGTTTGGGTACTGATCGTGATATCAACCTGTTAGCCCCGCGTGGTGCAGCGACTAAGCTGAAAGCAGACTTCCAGCTGAATCGTGAACTGCATGCACCAATCAAACAAGGTGAAACCGTCGGCACTATTTTCCTGCGCATTGACGGTAAAGATGTGGCACAGTATCCGTTAGTAGCACTGGATACCGTGGATGAAGGCGGTATTTTCAGTCGCCTGTGGGATTATCTGGTACTGCTGTTCCAGCAATTATTTGGCTGATAGGTAGATAAAAGAGTATCCCTGAAGGCCCGTTTAACGGGCCTTCATCGTTTTAACGCATAAGCTTGAGGTATAGGAATATGGGCCTGAATACAAAATTTGACGAACTGCTGGACTTCCCCTGCCCGTTCCCATTTAAAGTCCTGGGCGTGGCAGATGATGCCTTGGTCGAACAAGTGGTTGCCGTATTGCAACAACATGCACCGGGTGATTACAGCCCTACCACCAAACCCAGCAGCAAGGGTAACTACCTGTCTGTCACTGTCACCGTTACCGCACAGAGCAAAGAACACCTGGAAACCATGTACTCGGCTTTAGGGCAAATTGAACTGGTGCGTGTCGTTCTGTAAGCACATATACATAAACCCAACTTCAAGTCCGCAGGGTATAAGTCGCTGGTATTTGCCAGCGACCTCATTATAATTAAGCAAAATTGCAACAACGCGGAAACAATTTTGCAGCATTCATCTCTGATTGTCCGGCGATTAGGCACACAGCCCTACGAAACAATCTGGCATGCCATGCAGACCTTCACCAATCAACGGACACCTGAGACCGCGGATGAGATCTGGCTGGTTGAACATCCACCGGTTTATACCCAAGGTCAGGCAGGTAAACCCGAACACTTGCTGCACGCCACATCCATTCCTATCGTACAAAGTGATCGTGGTGGTCAAGTCACCTACCATGGCCCCGGCCAACTGGTATTTTATCCTCTGCTGGATGTCCGTCGTCTTGGCCTCGGAGTCCGTGAGTTGGTGACCGCACTCGAACAATCGGTGATCTGCTTGTTAGCTAATTATGGTATCAACGCGCTCGCTCGTAGCGACGCACCGGGTGTCTATGTCAATGATGCCAAAATAGCCTCTTTAGGCTTACGTATTCGCCATGGCCGTTCTTTTCACGGTTTGGCTCTTAATGTGGCGATGGATTTAACGCCATTTCAGCACATTAACCCGTGCGGCTATGCCTGTCTGGCAATGACGCAGTGCAGTAGTCTGGGTGGCCCCGCTAGCGTGGCCGAAGCAGCAGAGGGTTTGCTGCACATCTTTACCCGGCAAATAGGGATCACTCAGTGGCAAGATGGCGACGCGATCGTACCTGCCCCCGCTTGCGAGGAAACTCATGACTAAACCAATAACTGTTCAGCCCGGTGTGCAATTACGTGATGCCGATAAAATGGCATTGATTCCGGTAAAATTTCTGCCGGAACAGGAAGGCGAACAGCTGAAAAAACCAGACTGGATGCGCATCCGCTTACCAAAAACGGATGAAAAAATTCAGCATGTTAAAAACATCATGCGGAAAAACAATCTGCATTCCGTATGTGAAGAAGCATCCTGCCCAAATCTGTCAGAATGTTTTAATCACGGCACCGCGACCTTCATGATTTTAGGTGCGATCTGCACCCGCCGTTGCCCGTTCTGCGATGTGGCCCACGGTAAACCACTGGCACCTGATGTCGATGAACCGGCTAAACTGGCAAATACCATTCGTGAAATGGCACTGAAATATGTGGTGATCACGTCGGTCGACCGTGACGATCTGCGTGATGGTGGTGCCCAGCATTTCGCGGATTGTATTCGGGAGATCCGCAACGCCTCGCCGAATACTCGGATTGAGACACTGACGCCTGACTTCCGCGGTCGCATGGATAAAGCGCTGGATGTGTTCCGTGAAACACCACCGGATGTGTTTAACCACAATCTGGAAACCGCACCACGACTATACAGCATGGCGCGTCCGGGTGCCGATTATGCCTGGTCGCTAAAACTGCTGCAGAAGATGAAAGAACTGCACCCTGATCTGCCAACCAAATCTGGCCTGATGATGGGGTTGGGTGAAACCAATGAAGAGATCGTTCAGGTATTAAAAGACCTGCGCGCACACGGTGTCACCATGCTGACACTGGGCCAGTATTTGCAACCGAGCCGCCATCATCTACCGGTGAAACGTTATGTGCCGCCACATGAATTTGATGAACTGAAAGCGATTGCATTGGATCTCGGGTTCACGCATGCCGCATGTGGTCCATTTGTGCGCTCGTCATACCATGCCGACCTGCAGGCACAAGGCAAAGAAGTAAAATAATCATCTCGCAGTCAGTGTCGCCAAACGAACACTGACTACACGCCCTTCTCGTGTATTTCCTAGCTTGATCCAGTATTATGATGACGTTTCACTCTTCAACTTGCAGGAATGTCATTGTTTTGTTGACCCGTTTTCTTCACGCAGTCACGACTATTTTTACCCCGCGAGTCCGTCAATTTTTGCGACGGGGTGTGGTCACGTTGGCGGTGATATTGTTTTTGTTGTTATGGCTGGCCAATCAGGTCATCAGCCAACAACGTCCTTACACCTACGATGACATAGAGCAAGTCCCCTACAACCGTGTTGCGGTGGTCTTAGGCACCTCAAAATATTTAGCCAGCGGTGGCCTCAACCAATATTTTCAAAACCGCATCGACGCGACTGTCGCACTCTATTTCAGCGGTAAAATTAATCAAGTCATTGTGTCTGGCGATAATGCCACGATGAGTTATAACGAACCACGGGAAATGCGCCGGGAACTACTAAAACGCGGCATTCCAGCTCGCGCTATCTATAGTGATTACGCAGGCTTTCGCACTCTTGATTCTATTTTACGGGCGCATGGTGTGTTTGGTCAGGCACGATTTACTGTGGTCTCTCAACGCTTTCAAAACGAACGGGCAATTTTTCTCGCCCAGCATCACGACTTAGATGTGATTGGTTTTAACGCGAAAGATGTAGATGCTTACACTGGGTTTAAAACCCGCGTTCGCGAAATATTTGCCCGCTTCTGGTGTTTGTTGGATGTCTATATCTGGGAGCGTCAGCCTCGTTTCATGGGCGAACAAATTGCGGTGGAATAAATCATAAAAACAGGGTATTCATACTCGCCGCCATAATGATGTATTTTGAGTGCAACTAATGTCACAACCAACTCTTGATCACGCCTGGTTACAAATTGCAGTAGGGCTTTCGACCTCAATGCCGGGGGAACTGCAATTTCAACGTCTGGTACAGGCCATTTGCGACGTATTACCTTGTGATGCCGTGTCTCTGATGCAATTAAACGAAGGAGAACTCGTCCCTGTCGCGGCAATGGGGTTAGCACCAGAGCTGATTGGCCAACGTTTTTTACCCGCCGAACACCCTCGTTTACAAGCCATCTTGCAAGAAAAAGAGCCGGTGCGCTTTCCCGCGGACGCCGAATTACCCGATCCGTTTGATGGCTGGTTAGCCATCGATCGTGAACGGACCGCTGACGTGCACTCCTGCATGGGCTGTAGTTTGTATGTCGATCGCCAACTGGTCGGTGTTTTAACGCTGGATGCGTTGGCGCCAGGACGATTTGACGATGTCGATGACATGACTATAGCCGCATTTGCCGCACTGGCCGCCGCTACTTTACGTAATGTGGCCTTGATCCGCGCACTGGAGCACAGCCGAGCACAACAACAAGAGCTGGCACAGGAATTGGTCCGTGACGCCCGCCGTCGCGAAGGGGAACTCATCGGTAACAGTGCCCAAATGCGCAAATTACGCGAAGAGATTGATATCGTCGCCAACACCGATCTGGCGGTATTGATCACCGGCGAAACCGGTACTGGTAAAGAGCTGGTTGCCCGCACACTCCATGCCCATTCCCGCCGCAGCGAACAAGCGTTAGTGCATGTTAACTGTGCCGCCCTGCCAGAGCAGATTGCCGAAAGTGAATTATTTGGTCATGTTAAAGGTGCCTTTACCGGTGCGGTCAGTCATCGGGCAGGAAAATTTGAACTCGCGGATGGCGGTACCCTGTTTCTGGATGAAATCGGTGAGTTACCGCTGAGTTTACAAGCCAAGTTATTACGCGCCTTACAGCAAGGTGAGATCCAACGAGTTGGAGCGGATAAGTTATTACGGGTTAATGTGCGCCTGATTGCGGCCACCAACCGGGATCTGGAACAAGAAGTAGCTGAAGGCCGTTTCCGTAGTGACCTTTACCATCGCCTTAAAGTCTATCCGATCGCCGTTCCGCCACTGCGAGCACACCGAGCGGATCTGGACACCTTAAGCAGTTATTTTCTCGATCAGGCCAGAAGCCGTCTTGGACTACGCCAGATTGGTTTGCACCCTCAGGCATTACAAGCGATGCATGCATATGACTGGCCCGGTAACGTGCGAGAAATGGAGCATTTATTGATGCGCGCCAGCCTGAAAGCCACACGACACAAAGAAGGCCGACCACTGATTTTAGCCGAACATCTGGACCTGCCGATCCCAATCGCTTCGGTGGCTGAAACAATCTCTCAGCCTCAAAATGAACAAGCTATTCTCATTGATACTCAGCTAGGTTTGCGGGATGCCGTCGATAATTATCAGCAGCAGTTGATCCAACAAGTGCTGGATTCCCATCAAGGTAATTGGTCGGCTACCGCACGTCAGCTCAAAGTTGATCGCGCTAATCTCAACCGATTAGCACAACGCTTAGGTATAAAAATCTGATCTCATTCATGAAAATGAATGTAAATACCGATCAGCCTCATTTTGCTCCAAGCACGTGATTGGCGAAAGACGCTGGGGCTGTTACACTTAATTCAGATTAAATAAATGTAAAAGGCAAACTGTACCGAAAGGTCAGGACGCAAAGCTTCCGGTCTAACATCAATGGATAAGATTGATCACGATAGCGGAGTTGCCATCTATTCTTATATATACCCTAGTTTGTATATATTTCGGCTCTCGCATTCGTCAAAAGAGCCAAATGGCAATATTTTGTGTGACTGTCCAGCGGTATGTTAATCATCTGAATGGAGTCTCTCAGGTTGCTCTCGATAAAAAATATCAAGCTGTCCACTCGAACAGCGTTATTGTTTGGGTGTGGTCTCTTACTCATTATCAGTCTGAGCATATCGCTGACCTGGTTCTTTTTCCTACGCGAGATCAATACGCTGGAACTGCGTGCCACCATTGAAACCAATCAACAGGCTCAACAAACCATTCAGATCAAACTCAATGATATGGCGCAACGAACCGGAGATTGGGCATTCTGGGATGAGACCTACAAACTAATTACACAAGGTGATGCAAGTTATCACGAACGTAATTTGAACCCCGATTCACTCAAAATCAATGATGTGGATCTCATCATCTTCCTATCCCGTTCCGGCGACTTTGTCGATGGTGCGCATCTTAATGCCGCACAAAATAGCTCAGATCCGGTTAGCCCGCTGCTATTACAGGAGTTGTTATCCACCACTCATGGTATTGGGCGCCAGTTTAATCGCTTAATGCATTCTGCCCACCCAGAGCTAAAGCCCGTTTCGGGCGTTATCTCGTTATGGGGTGACCCAATGCTGGTAACATTAACCCCTGTAACACCCAGTAATATGAGTAACGACGTGGGTGGGTGGATGATCTGGGCCAAACGTATTCATCTGTTTTTCCCCGAGCGCTATAAACGTATTTTAGTTAATGACACACAGCTGATTAATCTTGAGCCCATGAGCTTACCGCAAAAGATCCACGCGGCGTTATTTCAACAACATATCAATTATGCCGATCAGCTTTCTGATGAACAGATTTCTGTATTCAGTGTTCTGCAAGATATCAATCAGCAACCTGCCGCGATCATAAAAATCACCGCCCCCAGAGCATATTATCAAAGTGGGAAAAGTGCGTTGTATCTGTTGGCCTTTTCCTGCCTGTTATGCGGCATTGTCATTAGTTTGCTCTTTTTCCGTGAACTGCGGCGTAGTCTGGGTGAACGACTCCATACGCTGGAAGATGGCCTGAAACGTCTGGCACAGAACGATTACACCGAATTGCTGCATACCGATGATGGCAAAGATGAAATCTCAATGGTCAGTCAGGTCGTTAACAAGTTACTGACGACTAAAATGGCGACTAACGACGCACTCGAAGAGATAGAGAATAAATTTTCGGCGATTTATGAAAATGCCAACCAACCCATGTTGATTGCCTATGACAAGCGAGTCTTAAGTACCAATCAGGCTGCCGCCAACATGCTGGGATATGACAGCGTGGGCGATCTGATTGGCCGTCATATGGATAATCTGCTTCATGTTTCCGGCAAACACGCCTCTGGTAGTGACCTGTTTTACCGACAAATTAACGAAGGTGAATATAGCTTCGAATGGGATATTGTTGGTCATCTGGGCTGGTTAGTACCTTGTGAACTGGATATCACCCCGATCGACCATCATGGTCAACAAGCCCTGCTGGTGTGTATGAACGATATTTCTGAACGTCGTTTGCACGAAAATAAGATCCGACGTTTAGTTTTTAACGACGCTCTGACTGGGCTATTTAACCGCTACGCATTACTACAACGTATGCAGCCGGTGCTGGAACAGTTGCCGGAAGGTGAACGGTTTGCGTTGCTGTATATCAATCTGGATCGCTTCCGCGCGATCAATGACACCTTCGGTCATGATATGGGTGATGGTGTTATTAAAACTGTCGCACTGCGCCTCAGCATGCAGTGTGAAACACTGACATTGGCACGTATTGCAGGCGATGAGTTTATTGTCTTTATTCCCGAGATTTCAAATAGCTATCAGCCTGTGCGCTTAGGCCATGAGATCCAACGGTTATTGCTGCAACCGCTGATCATCGATGGCGTATCGCTGGAAGTATCCACCACCATCAGTGTGATCATTGGTGGTAAAGAATATGCCTCTGTTGAGGATGTGCTGCGTTGTGCTGATTTCGCCATGGGCCGGGCTAAAAAACAAAATAAACGCATTCAGGTTTTCAGTCATCGCATGTACATGGAAGCCATTGAAACACTCGCGATTCAACGTGACCTGCCCTCTGCGATCCGGAATCGGCAAATCAAACCCGTGTTCCAGCCTATTGTCTCGTGCATCACGGGAGAAATCGTGGGGTTTGAAGCTCTGGCGCGTTGGCAACATGCCGAGTTAGGCGCTATTTCCCCGGCTCGGTTTATCCCGATGGCGGAAGAAAGCAACCTGATTGTCGAACTCGGCGAGCAAGTATTGACTCAATCTTGCCAGTTTATTCAACGCTTTAATGAAATACGTGCCGCGCAACAACAACCGCAATTATCAGTTCATGTTAACTTTTCTGCGCATCATTTCTCCAGCTCGACATTATTGGAAAATCTACGGGCAACATTGCAAGAAAGCATGTTGGCGCCCCGGCATCTGGTCATTGAAATCACCGAAAGCATGCTGATTGAACGTCCGAACGAATCAGTTAAACAAATGGAGCAGATCAAACAACTGGGCGTGGGTTTAGCTTTGGATGATTTTGGTACCGGTTATTCGGCATTGAATACACTTTGCCAGTACCCGTTAGATATCGTGAAGCTGGACCGCAGTTTTGTCTTGCGTCTGATGGATGGCCAGCAAGGTGAAGTGTTGGTGCGCGCTATTGTGAATATGGCCAGAGATTTGAAACTGGCCATGGTCGCTGAGGGCGTGGAAACGCATGAGCAGATGTTGAAAATCAAAGCGCTGGGTGTGGAAGAAATCCAAGGGTTTTATTATTACCGCCCCATACCCGCAGCAGATATTTTCGCTTTAGCTGAGGCCAAGCTTAATGTTGAAGTTTGTTCTTAGGTAGCTAAGGCACAAATTTTATTATTACAAGGCTCGACAATAATACGCCCAATAAAAAGAGCAGCTTTATACTGCTCTTTTTCATTTCAGCTATTGGCTTAATCTTTCCCAAATAAATCGCGGGTAAAGACCTTATCAGCAACATCGCTTAATTCCGGCAACATCCGATTCGAGATGATGACATCGGACATACTCTTAAATTCATTCAAATCTCGAATAACACGCGACTTAAAGAACTCATTGTCTTTCAGCACTGGTTCAAACACCACCACTTCAATACCTTTCGCTTTAATGCGTTTCATTACCCCTTGGATTGCCGAGGCCCGGAAATTATCCGAGCCAGCTTTCATGATCAAACGGTAAACACCAACAACTTTAGGTTTACGTTTAATGATCGAATCAGCGATAAAGTCTTTCCGCGTGGTGTTGGAATCAACAATGGCACGGATCAGGGTATTAGGAACCTGATTATAGTTAGCCAATAATTGTTTGGTGTCTTTCGGCAAACAGTAGCCGCCATAACCAAAAGAGGGATTGTTATAATGTGAACCGATACGAGGATCTAAACCAACCCCTTCGATGATTTGTTTGCTATCCAAACCTAAACTCTGCGCATACGTATCCAGCTCATTAAAATACGCGACACGCATTGCCAGATAAGTGTTAGCAAAAAGTTTGATCGCCTCGGCTTCGGTGGCATCGGTAAATAGAACCGGAATATCCTGCTTAATTGCCCCTTCCAGTAGTAATTTGGCAAACTGCTCTGCACGTTCAGATCGTTCGCCTACCACAATTCGGGAAGGGTGAAGGTTATCGTAAAGTGCACGCCCTTCACGCAAAAATTCAGGCGAAAACAGAATATTGTCACAACCAAATTTTGCTCTGACACGTTGGGTAAACCCAACTGGAACCGTTGATTTAATGACCATCACAGCTTGCGGATTAATCGCCAACACATCCGTGATCACAGCCTCAACAGAGGCAGTATTAAAATAGTTGGTTTCCGGATCATAATCCGTCGGCGTAGCAATAATAACAAACTGAGCACCTTGATAAGCATCATGTTTATCTAACGTAGCGCGTAAATTCAGTGCCTTATTTTTCAGATAATCTTCAATTTCGTTATCAGCAATTGGCGAAATACGATCATTTAACTGACGAACTTTTTCCGCTACTACATCCAACGCCACCACTTCGTGGTGTTGCGCCATCAAAATGGCATTGGATAACCCGACATAACCGGTACCAGCAACAGCAATCTTCATTTTTTGTCCTTGTGTGGGCCAATGTGTGGCCCACAATTTCTGACAGTGATTTGCTATAATAATATCAATTTCTTAACCAACGCTTAAACAAAACGCTGGCATTGACGCCACCAAAACCAAAGCCGTTGGAAATAGCGTATTCAATTGGCATTTTACGCGCAGCACCATGCACGATATCTACCCCTTCGGCAAAAGGATCCGGCTGTTCAAAATTACGGGTCGCAGGGGAAATTTGATCGCGGAGTGCTAATGCAGTAAATATAGCTTCGATACCTCCCGCAGCACCCAGCAAATGGCCCGTTGCAGACTTGGTTGAAGTCACGGCAATGCGATTTTCCGTGCCAAATACCGCTTTAATTGCCGCCAGCTCGCCTTTATCGCCCACAGGCGTTGATGTGGCATGGGCATTCAAATGCTGGATGTCGCTGGCATGGATCCCCGCCTGACGAATGGCTGCCTGCATGGCGCGTTTTGCACCATCACCATCTTCTGGGCCCGCTGTCATATGATAAGCATCGGCGCTCGTGCCATAACCCACCAGCTCCACAATCGGTGTCGCACCACGCGCCAGTGCATGTTCCAGTTCTTCAATAACCAGAATGCCGGCACCTTCACCCATCACAAACCCATCACGACCGCTATCAAATGGGCGGGACGCCTGTTCCGGGTTGTCGATATATGCCGACGACAGCGCTCGCGCTGCCGCAAAACCAGCCAGACTGACGCGATCGATACAAGCTTCTGCACCACCACACACGGCGATATCGGCTTCGCCAGCGCGGATCATGCGTGCCGCATCACCAATCGCCTGCACACCAGCTGCGCATGCGGTGACTGGTGCACCCAACGGGCCTTTAAAACCATGATTGATCGACACATGCCCGGCCGCCATGTTGACCAGAAACGAAGGAATAGTGAAAGGTGACAGACGGCGTGGCCCTTTGGTGTCGGTGATCCGCACCGCTTCAGCAATCGCCGGGAAACCACCAATGCCAGAGGCAATGATCGTGGCGGTACGTTCTTGCGCTTCAGGTGTCTCAGCCACCCAACCCGCTTGCGCCAGCGCTTCTTTGGCGGCGGCTAGGGCAAACAGAATAAAACGATCCATTTTTTTCTGCTCTTTCACCGGCACCGTCAGGTCTGGGTTAAAACCACCATCAGCATCTTCCAGATATGAAGGCACGACACCGCCGACTTTGGCCTGCAGATCAGCCACGACGTCGTCGGCTAAACGGCGCAAACCGGAACGGCCAGCCAATAAACGCTGCCATACGGTTTCAACACCACAACCCAGTGGCGTGACTGCGCCCATTCCGGTAACAACAATCCGACGTATACTCATTTTTGATTCTCCTCCGCTATCGCGGTATTCGCTGCAAACAGCTCATGTTTCATTTTATGATGTTGATAATGCTGCAAACGCTGCCGCATCGTGTCGGAAGCCGCCGGCCCCGCTATCAACATAAAATCTTGCTCGGTGATCTCGCGACCACTGACTTTATCCACCAGCACCGGTTGGGCAACGACGCCCGTACGGGCATCGGCTAATTGAATACATTCCCCTTCCGGCGCGGCATATTTATTACCCCAGGTCAGTAATGTTAATAGCACAGGGCTTAACTCCCGCCCTTTCGCGGTGAGTTTATATTCATAACGTAACGGTCGGGTGGAATAGGGTTGTTTAGCCAGCAGCTTCGCTTCCACCAAGGCATTTAAGCGCCGGGTTAACATGTTCGGCGCAATATCCAGACTTTTCTGAAATTCATCAAACCGGCAAAGCCCGTGCACCGCATCGCGGATGATCAACAGACTCCACCATTCGCCCACTTGGGCCAGACTACGCGCAATCGGGCATTGGGCACTACCAATATTCTTGTGCTGCATATTCCTCTAGCTCTGATTCACATAGCCTTGAGTTACATGGTAACTTGCATAATGAAAGTTACTCTATCGTTATCACCCACATTATGCAAGTGAGCACCAAGGGTCTTGTTCTGCCGCCGCACCAAATGCCTGTTGCAGGTAATCGACCAGCACTCTCACTTTCGCGGAAAGATGTTTCCGACTGGGATATAAAGCATAGACGCCATAAGTGGGCCCTTGCCACTCGGGTAACAACTGCACCAGCCGGCCTGCTTTTAAATCATCGCCGACCAGAAAACTGGGTTGCAGGATCACCCCCATGCCGCTTAATGCCGCCAGACGAATGGTGTCGCCATTATTAACCTGCATGTGTGTAGGAACCGTGACACGAGCCGTTTGACCACTATGAATATGCTGAAAATTCCACTCATCGCGCTGGCGGGCATAACTGTAACCAATCGCCTGCATCTGACTGAGCTCGTCAGGGTGATTGGGTAAACCAACAAGTGCGAGATAAGAAGGTGCCGCGCACAACAACGAATGTGTGGTGGCAAGACGCCTAGCAATGAGCGAAGAATCGGGCAAAGCGGCAATTCGCACCACCAGATCATAACCCGCTTCCAACACATCCACTTTTTGATCGGAAAGTGAAAGCTCAAGCCGGAGTTCCGGATAACGCTGCAAAAAGTCCGGCCACAGCGGAGCCAGATGCTGAATGCCAAAGGTCACCGGGACATTCACCTTCAATGTACCCGTGGGTTGCGCGGTGGTTTGGCTTGCTTCGGCTTCCGCTTCTTCCAAATCGAGCAACAGCTGTTTACCGCGCTGATAAAAATGGTTGCCCCCTTCCGTCAGCACTAAACGGCGCGAAGTGCGCTGCAATAACCGAATACCAAGATGAGATTCCAATTCCGATACGCCACGGGAAACCGCCGCCACCGATATTTGCAGTTTTTCCGCCGCTTTCGACAAGGTGCCGCACTCAACGGCACTGACCAGACACTCAATTGCTTTCAGACGATCCATGTTTGCAATTCCTGCAAAGATAGTTTGATGAATAGCATCTTCTTTACAAATTATGAAAGCAATATGCTGTTTACATAGCTTGAAGCAAAAAGTTTGAAACCGACTTCGCTAACGCCCAATATTTTCTGAGGAGCAACTTATGACTCGCTTACCAACCCTCTTTGTTTCGCACGGTTCCCCGATGCTGGCGCTGGAACCCGGCACCACCGGCCCAGTTCTGACGAAAGTCGGTGAACGGTTGCCGAGACCCAAAGCTATCTTAGTGATCTCAGCACATTGGCTGACCCATCAGCCCACACTGAGCAGCAGCAAAACACCAGAGACAATCCATGATTTTGGTGGTTTCCCGCGCGCTCTGTATAGCCTGCAATATCCGGCTCCCGGCTCACCAGAGTTGGCGGCACAAGTGCAAGCCATGCTGAAAAATATCGGTTTGGACGCCAAGCTGGACGAACAACGCGGGCTGGATCATGGCGCGTGGGTGCCACTGCGTTATCTCTATCCGCAGGCGGATATTCCGGTGGTGCAGTTGTCGTTAAACCCGTCGGTGCCACCAAAACTGCAATTTGCACTGGGGCAGTTTTTACAAAGTCTGAGTGCGGAAGGTGTGCTGATTTTGGCGTCCGGTAGCTTCACGCATAATCTGGGTGAACTGTATTGGGATCAGCCGGAGGAATCACCGGAGGCCGGTGATCCGTATGTAGATCAGTTCCGTGACTGGATGATCGACAAGATTGAAAAACATGATGTGGAAGCCATCAATGATTATCGCAAGTTGGCACCACATGCCCGTCGCGCACATCCGACTGACGAGCATTTGCTACCGTTGTTTGTGGCGTTAGGCGCCGCGGATAACAAAGCGGTGTTGCGACTGCATAAAGATGTCGCGCTGGGTACGCTGGCAATGGATCTATTCGCTTTTGGATCTGGAACGCAGTTACTCGCGTAGAAAAGAATAACGAACAGGCAAAAACGCTGTGCCGGACAACCCGGCCAAGGAGATCGTATGACCACTATGACAACACAACGTCCGCTGGGTAACCCGCTCACGTTTGAACATCTGGTGCAGATCAACGATGCCACCGACACCCGCGTGACATCATTGACCCGCAGCCAGCTTTGGCAAGGGCTGATCTTGCGCGCCACCGAGCCGGAAGGATTTATTCCTTGGTTAGATACCAGTGAAATTCAAGGCGATATCGAACAAGGCATGCAGCGTTGCCTGAATTACGGCAGTTATCAGATCCGCGATGAAGTGCATTTTACCGCCAACGAACAGGTGGAGTACCAAAGCTATGATGCCACGACGGGCGCTGAGTTTATCTTGCGGATGAAAATCGAAGAACCAAACCCGGACGCTTTATTTGTGCGTTTTATCTATCACGCGCACTCGGTAGATCATCATGCTGACAGCCCACTGGGTTACGCCATTAAAGAAGCGTATCGGTTCAGTGATGATGACTTAATTATGCGGATCCGGCTGTTAGCCGAAAGTGGCAATCTGGATGTGCAATAACACGGCGGGTGACTCCCCCGCCGTTTTTTATGTCGTTATTCCAGCAAATATTGCGCATGGAAACGCAGATGCTCTTCGATAAAACTGGCGATGAAATAGTAACTGTGGTCATAACCTGGTTGCATGCGTAACATCAGATTGGCTTTCGCCTGCATACCGGCAATGTAAAGTGTTTGCGGTTTTAACTGTTCGGTTAGGAAGTTATCCGCATCACCCTGATCAACCAGCAGAGGTAAATCACCGCGATATTGTGCGAGTAACATGCTGGCATCGTAGTCGGCCCACGCGCTTTGATCTTCCCCCAAATAAGCCGTAAACGCTTTTTGCCCCCATGCGCAGTTAACCGGATTGGCAATCGGCGCAAATGCGGAGACGGAAACAAAGCGCTGCGGGTTACGCAACGCCAGCACCAGCGCCCCATGTCCACCCATCGAATGCCCGCTGATCGCGCGTTTCTCCGATAATGGCAATTCCGCTTCCACCAGCGCAGGCAACTCCTGCAGCACATAATCATACATCTGATAATGCGCTGACCACGGCGCTTGCGTGGCATTCACATAAAACCCGGCGCCAAGGCCGAGATCATAAGCCGCATCATCCGGCACACCTTCCCCACGCGGGCTGGTGTCGGGGATGATCAGCGCGATACCTAACTCTGCGGCAACACGCTGCGCTCCGGCTTTGGTGGAAAAGTTCTCATCGCTACAGGTTAGACCCGATAGCCAATACAACGCAGGCACGTTTTGGGTTGCCGCTTGTGGCGGCAAAAACACCGAAAACTGCATCTCACAATTCAGCACAGCGGAGGCATGTTGATAGCAGACTTGTCGCCCGCCAAAACACTTTTGCTCCTGTACGACGGTCAGCGTACTCATGGCAACACCTTATTTATCAAACAGGATCACAGAGCGGATCGATTTACCTTCATGCATCAAATCAAAGGCATGGTTGATATCATCCAGCCCCATGGTGTGGGTAATGAAGGTATCCAGCTCAAACTCGCCATTCATATATTGCTCAACAATACCTGGTAGTTGTGAACGGCCTTTTACGCCACCGAAAGCACTGCCTTTCCAGATGCGGCCAGTAACCAGCTGGAACGGACGGGTGGAAATTTCCTGACCGGCCGCTGCGACCCCGATGATCACCGATTCGCCCCAACCTTTATGGCAACATTCCAGCGCGGAACGCATCACTTTGACATTACCAATACATTCAAACGAGAAATCAACGCCGCCGTCGGTCATCTCGACGATCACATCCTGAATCGGCTTATCGAAATTTTTCGGGTTCACCACATCGGTCGCACCGAGTTTTTTCGCGATATCAAATTTGTCTTCATTGATATCAATGACAATGATGCGGCTGGCTTTGGCCATGACAGCACCAATGATCACCGACAGACCGATACCACCTAAACCAAACACCGCCACGGTATCGCCCGGTTGTACTTTAGCTGTGTTTTTCACCGCCCCCATGCCGGTGGTGACACCACAACCCAGCAGGCAGACTTTTTCCAACGGTGCCGCTTTACTGATTTTCGCTAAAGAGATCTCTGGCACCACAGTGTGTTCAGCAAATGTAGAGGTGCCCATGTAATGGAAGATCGGCTTGCCATCTTTGAAGAATCGCGTCGTACCATCAGGCATCAAACCCTTACCCTGTGTGGCACGAATGGCCTGACACAAGTTGGTTTTGCCTGATTTACAGAATTTGCACTGGCCACATTCCGGCGTATACAGCGGGATCACGTGATCGCCCACGGCAACACTGGTCACGCCCTCACCAATCGCTTCAACAATCCCCGCGCCTTCATGACCCAAGATTGCCGGGAATACCCCTTCCGGATCAGCACCTGACAGTGTGTAAGCATCGGTATGACAAACACCGGTTGCTACAATACGCACCAACACTTCGCCTTTTTGTGGCGGCATCAGATCAACTTCTTCAATCGATAGTGGTTTACCGGCTTCCCAGGCAACGGCGGCGCGGGTTTTGATCATATTCATGTTGAACTCCTGAATGAGTGGCGTGTTCGAAAGTATGGTTCAACGACGAGAAAAAACAGCACACCGACACGCGGTAAATACTTCCTTGTACGCTTGGACACGGCGTCCATGCCGCGTACAGTCGACTTAGCTGTTCTTTCCCGTCTCGCTAAAAGTCAGTGATAGCCATTGTATTCACCTCAATTCAGTTGATAATTAGCGCATACGGCAAATAATTTTTACCATAGAGTAATAATGACAATCTGGGATGGCATCAATGAGTTTGTCTGCGTCGTCGAAACCGAAAGTTTTACGGCCGCAGCGAAGCGACTGGAAGTCTCGGTGGCACATATCAGCCGCCAAGTGAATCAGCTAGAAGATCGTCTCGGTGCAAAATTGCTCTATCGCACGACCCGCAAACTACGCCTGACCGAAGTCGGCGAAGTCTATTACCAGCATGCGCGTAAAATACTCGACGATATGCAAGCAGCCGAACGGGCTGTGATGGAAATGGAAGGGAAACCGACCGGCAAACTGCGCATTACGGCTCCGGTCTATTACGGGGAATATTTCCTCGCTCCCTTGGTCAATGATTTCCTGCTGCAATACCCGCAACTCGATCTGGAATTGAAACTCACCAATGAAACAGTGGATCTGGTAAAGGAAGGTTATGATCTGGCGATCCGGCTTGGTACGCTCGATTCATCGAGTCTGATGTGTCGCAAACTGGCGCGTCGCACACAATATTTATGTGCATCGCCTGCGTATCTGGCCACGCACGGTACACCGCAAACCCTCGCCGATTTAGCCAATCATCGTTGTTTGGGAGGCAGCCTCGATCACTGGCGTTTTCTGGAAAACGGTAAATTACGCAACTGGCGGGTGGGGTCAGCGTGGAGTTGCAATTCCGGGTTGGCATTAAAAGATGCGGCGTTAAAAGGTCTCGGTATTGTCCAGCTACCGGATTATTACGTGCAAGCAGCACTCGCACAGGGCTCGTTGGTCAGCTTACTGGAAAGCCACCGCCTGCCCGATGACGGGGTTTGGGTGGTATATCCGCAAAATCGGCATCTCTCACCCAAAGTCCGGTTATTGGTTGATTTTCTGGTGGCGCAATTAGGCAAATAACCGGCAGCGCTTAGCGTCTACGCTGCCGATATAACTCTTCTTTCGCCGTTTCACTGCGCACGGCGGCTGCAATTTCCTTGGGCACAATCGTCATACCAATCGGTGCCAGCGCTATTCCGGCCAGCTTCAGATGTTGTAGCGCAAACGGAATACCAATGATGGTGACGAAACAGGCGACCGCAGAAAAGATGTGCCCGATGGCCAGCCAAATTCCGGCAAAGATAAACCACACGATATTGCCAAGCAGCCCTAAACTGCCCGTGCCGATATCGTCCTGCTGATATAAATCTTTGCGATTCACTGCTTCTTTACCAAACGGGAAAAACGCAAATTGGCCGATCACAAAACAGGCTTTCGCCCAAGGAATACCCACAATAGTGACCAGCGCTAACAACCCTGCCAGCCACCAGCCCAGCCCCATAAACACGCCACCGCAGACAAACCAGATCAAATTACCAATGGCACCCATGGCTGACTCCTGCAAGACTAATAAGAAAACACATTCGTGACGGATCTATCCTTGCTGAAAAAACGCGGTAATGCATCAACTATCGCGCATTGTTTTATTGCTCGAACAATTCCTGACTACACTGAAAAATATCCGCTGGCTGAAAAGAAATAATATGAAGCGAACTTTGTGGCTGCTCATTTTCTTCAGCGCATTAGTTTGGTCGCTGATTAAACCGCACGATCTGTTTACCTGGCTACTGGAGGTGTTTCCGGCACTGTTCGGCTTTATCGTGCTGGCTAAAACCTATCGCACCTTTCCGCTGACGACGCTGGTTTATAACTTAATTTTGCTGCACAGCATTATTCTGATGATTGGCGGTCACTACACCTATGCCGAAGTGCCGTTATTTGACTGGTTTAAAGAGTGGTTTGGCGCCACCCGCAATAACTACGACAAGCTCGGACATCTGGCACAAGGTTTTGTTCCGGTGCTGATTGCGCGGGAACTGGTGATCCGAAAACAAATTATTCGCGGCCGGGCTTGGCAGCATTTTTTCTGCGTCTGTTTTTGTCTGGCATTCAGTGCCTTGTATGAGTTACTGGAATGGGCGGTCGCTCTGGCTTCCGGCGAAAGTGCAGAAGCTTTTTTAGGGACACAAGGTTATATCTGGGATACGCAATCCGACATGTTTTATGCCCTGCTTGGCGCGATGATCAGCCTGTTATTATTAAGTCGTTATCACGATAAGCAGCTACAACTGGAAATATAAAAGCGCCGTAGGTTGCTAACTTTCTACGGCGCTTTCGAATGCTCAGAGCAGAAAAACTGTCTCTGAGGTTATTGGAATGCACTGTCCTCTAACCGACTGATCACATCGAGTACGGTATGTAAGCCTTCATCAGTCGACAACAGTTCAGCAGGACATTTACCGCCGAGCGATTTGGCCGGCTCTTTCAGCCAGAGTTCGGCGGTTTCCTGATCGCCTTCAAAAAACTCGGTCGCCGCTTGTAACGCTTTGTTGTAATGGTGCAATTGTAGCGATTTCATGCGTCCCTCCATTGCTGTCGTTGTCACTATCCATCAATACTTGAAGTATAGTTTAACCAGCGCTAAGCAATGCGCTGTTCAGCGACGAAACACGCTCAATTCGTGGATTTGATTTTGCTCGCGGCATAAAACAGGGTCAGCCAGCCTGCGATCAGAAATACGCCACCCAGCGGCGTGATCGGCCCCAACCATTTCATTCCAGTGAGAGCCAGCAGATACAGGCTGCCGCTAAAACATAACGTCCCCGCCAGCAACAGTTGTGCAGCACGTGGCACAAATCGGCTGGGCCACTGTTGCACTAACACGAACAAAATCAATACCACGACGGCATGTAGTAGCTGGTAACGCACAGCGACTTCCCACACCTCTAAGCCGGCAGCTGGTAATTGATTTTTCAGACCGTGCGCGCCAAAGGCACCGGCGGCAACGCCACTGGCGCCCAGCGCAGAGCTCCATAACAGCATCCAACGATGATTCATGCGTTTTCTCAATTTTTGAGTTCTAACATGCGCTTTATTATCTGACAGATAACAGAAATAGACAGCGCGGAAAATGAAGAAAGGAAGAAGATGCTGAACGCCAAAAACAAAAAACCCGCCGAAGCGGGTTTTTCTAATGTGGTCGGTGATAAAGGATTCGAACCTTTGACCCTCTGGTCCCAAACCAGATGCGCTACCGGGCTGCGCTAATCACCGTATATTCAAATTATGCCACTAAATGCAGGGAATTGAAATCAAAGATGCCACTTGTCAGTCTGACTGGTTAAATTGACACCAGACAGTGGTTATTCAATATGCAAACGCTGGTTTGCTAGCATCACATCATTCATTTTTTACCCACAAAGACAGATAAAATAGCTCGCGCAGATCACAGCAAGTTACGGGCTTGGTGAATGATCTGCCCTAACTCGCGCGTCGATGCCGCCGGATCAAGCGCAGCACAAATAGCCGAAACAACTGCAATACCATCTGCACCCGCCTGAAAAATATCACTCGTATTGACCGCATCAATACCGCCAATTGCCACCACCGGTTTGTCAATCTTGGTCATCCAGTTACGCAATGAGTCTAATCCGATAGCCGGATCAGCATCTTGTTTCGTACCGGTAGGGAAAACTGGCCCTATGCCAAAATAATCCGCCAATACACAATCGTCATTGTACAGGTGAGCGGCTTGCGAAATAGACAGCCCCAGAATTTTATCTGGCCCTAACAATTGACGGGCAACCACCAGTGGTAGATCGCCCTGCCCTAAATGCACCCCATCCGCATCACAAGCCAGTGCAATATCAATATGATCATTGATCAGGAAAGGCACGTTAGCCTCACGGCTCATCGGCAAGATCTGTTGTGATAAGCGCAACCAGTCGCGCTTTTTCCACTGTGGCGCCCGCAGCTGTAATACTGTCACACCGGCATCCAGTACCTGCTGCGTGAGTTTAAGTGCCGCGTCAAAACCGCCGCACATCTCGGGGTCTAACACCAGATACAGTGATAGATCGAGCTTCATGCCAACGCCTCAGCTAACGTCACGGCATCTAATTGATAAAGTTTGTCTAAAAATAAAGGTACAAAACTGCCCGGCCCTTTGGCCTGCGCTGCAGCCCGTTGCCCGGCAATCGCCATGACCGCACAAGCGCTGGCCACGGCATCTAAACGATCTTTATCTTCACAACCTGCCACAAAAGCTGCAACGACACTGGACAGTGCGCAGCCGGTCCCCGTCACCCGAGTCATCAGCGGATCGCCCGCTTTAACATGCACGACCCGCGCCCCATCAGTGATGTAATCAATCTCTCCGGTTACCGCGACAATGGCGCCACAGCTATTTGCTAATATTTGGGCCGCACCAATTGCCTGATCACTTTGGTCTGCACTATCCACCCCTTTCCCGGCAGTAGCATGACCGGCTAACGCCATGATCTCCGAGGCATTGCCCCGAATAACCGTTGGGTGCAGCTTCAGTAACTCACGACACAACTCCGTCCGGTAAGATAATACCCCAACCGCTACCGGATCTAATACCCAGGGTGTATTAGCCTGATTGGCTGCCTGAACAGCAATACGAATAGTGGCGGCCTGAGTCGATGTCAGTGTGCCAACGTTTACCGACAAAGCTGAAGCGATGGCGGCAAAAGCGCCCGCTTCTTCCGGTGCGGTGATCATGGCCGGTGCGGCACCTAATGCCAGTAAGATATTCGCAGTAAATCCGGTGACCACATCGTTGGTAATGACATGAGTGAGCGGTGAAGTACGACTGAGACGTTCAAGATGAGTGGTAACGATAGTAGCGGGTAACGCTTGCGACATAAGTCCTCCTACAATGGCAGACAAAATGCGCAGCAAAAAGGAGGACGGCCATGCCGTCGTGAACTCCCTACGCTGGCATGATCCAGATCAGGTGCAACGGGTATTTCTCAGCTGATAAACAGCACCCCGGTCACGTTAAAGCCCATTCTGGTGGACGGTTGCTACCAGTGTCAATCCATCACAACCGGTTTAGTGTTCAGGCATCCAGCTTTCGCTGTTTTCCCAGACATCCTGCACCAGTTCTTCGATCATGACTTTATCTTCTTTACTGGCTTTGGTGATCGACATCGACATGGCACTGCCCGTTGCCACTCGAATGCTGAGATCACTGAATTTAACCGTCAGCTGACGATTTAACTCATTTGCCAAGGCTTCTATGGTTTCCAAACCAATACCGTGTTTTTTATCAATAATAATTTCTAAGCGCATGGAAACGACCTCGATTAAGCACCAGACACTGTATTAATATACAGTCATCAAAAAATGAAATCCACCCCGTTCGTTAATCAAAAAAAGCGCAGGTTAAAGTCAGATACCCTTGTAATATTCGGTATGCGATAGCAGTTAATCTGCTGTTGAGTCCACTTATAATCCTTGCGGTAAGCCGGTAGCAAAAAAGTGCAGGGTATAATCGAATTCCATTAAAAACATCGTATAAATCAGCATATAACTATCTATTCCATGCTATTAATATTGTCAGGCAAAATAGTCTGTATATCGGGATATAAAAATCAAACATGGCAAAGGATCGGCGCTAATGAGAACGTGGCGAGTAGTTATGACGCTTCAGTCCCTTTGCGGATATAGTTAAAAGGGCGTCATATTGGACCGATATAACCATATATGTCTTCGCGCAACTTACAACGAGTGGATGAATGCTAAAATTTACAATGCAATGATATATGAATTGGCAGATGAAATTATCGCGGGTCAGAATGACCAGTTTGATGAAGTCATCAAAATGCTGAATCATCTCATTGTGGTTGATACGTTATGGCTCAAACGTTTTGCGATCCATCCGGCTAACTACACCGCATTAGAGTCAGTGTTGTCACTGCCTACCCCAGAAAACCTTGAACAAATTGTCTCTACTAATATTCAGGAATTAGCCGAATTCCGACAATATCTGGACAAAATCATCTGTGAATGGGCACACGCCATTTCCAGAATCGATTTAGATCATCAGCTTTGTTATAAAAATACCCAAGGCGTAATCACTAATCATAAATTCTTCAGTCTAATTATGTATTTTTTTAATTATCAGACGTTTATTCGCGAGAAAATACTAGCGTTGTTGTTAGAGGTCGATATAGACGTTGGCGCCACAGAGTTAGTTGTGCCGATGCCGAGCGGAATTAATATCTGAGAAAAATAAAGTGCAGAAAAGCAAAAACCCCGCCGAAGCGGGGTTTTCTAAATGTGGTCGGTGATAAAGGATTCGAACCTTTGACCCTCTGGTCCCAAACCAGATGCGCTACCGGGCTGCGCTAATCACCGATTTTGTCACTTTTTAGTAAAGATTGGTGCGAAAGGAGGGACTCGAACCCTCACACCCGAAGGCACTAACACCTGAAGCTAGCGCGTCTACCAATTCCGCCACCTTCGCATCGTGTTCTTTACTTTTAAATCTGGGGTGGCTAATGGGGCTCGAACCCACGACAACTGGAATCACAATCCAGGGCTCTACCAACTGAGCTATAGCCACCATTGCTATCTTGGAACTTCTCAGTTGAATCCATCAACGCTTGGCGCGCCCGACAGGATTCGAACCTGAGACCTTTGGCTCCGGAGGCCAACGCTCTATCCAGCTGAGCTACGGGCGCCTTGTCCTCAAGACGGGGCGAATATTAAGGGCAGATGAAAAACATGTCCAGTAATTTTAACAAAAAAATGTTTAGTTGCTGGAACTGTAATCAATCACTTACTAATAGGAATTGTTGTTGTTCAATTTTTGCTTGATCTGCAGGCCGATCAATTTACACTAGCCGAATGGAATGAACGTTCATTCATTTTCTCTTGGTGTAAAGATGTCGCAACAGAAACCTGAATTGATCATGGCGCACGCCGAACAGTTGTTTATAGAGCATGGCTTTCATGGCACGTCGATGCAGATGATTGCTAAAGCTGTCGGTATTGCCGCTGGCACTGTGTATCTGCACTTCCCCAGTAAAGAGGTGTTGATCCGTCGGATTTACCGACGTGCAGTCACCGACATGCTGGACAGTTTACTGAAAGTGTATGACACCTCGTTATCGCCGTTCGAACAATATCGGTATTTCTGGCTCAACGCCTATCATGAGTTGAAAGAAAAACAGAGCTTGGTGCACTTTAAGGATCTGTACGAACGTTCCCCCTTTTATAACGAAGATGATCGCGCATGGGCTGACGAGCAATGGTTACCCATCGAGCAGTTTTTCCAAACTGGTATTGATAACGGTCTGTTTCGCAATATGCCGCCGTGCATGTTGGGCTATTTGAGTATTGGTTCCGTATTGAGTATTTCACAAACACAAAGGGTAACCCCTTTTGAGATGACTGCTGAACTGGAAGAGCAACTGATCCAGGCTAGCTGGCGCGCCATTCTGGCGGATTAACCCCCGATAAAAGCATATAACGGAGAGCAGAATGAAAAAGTGGATGGTTATCATGTTACTGATCGCACTGTTGTTATTTGGCAGCGTGATTGGTTTTAACTTTTATAAATTTGCCCAGATGGGTAAAGCAATGGCCAGCAAACCAGCGCCGGTATTCCCTGTTACTATGCTAACGGTAAAAGGCAACGATTGGGCACCAACACTGGAAGCGATTGGTTTCATTGAACCTAATCAAGGTCTGGATATTGGAACTCAAGTCGCAGGTTCAGTAGATAAGATCTCGTTTGAATCAGGTCAGAAAGTAAAAAAAGGCACCTTGTTGGTGTCATTGAATACTGATGTTGAACGCGCGAATCTGAAAAGCGCACAAGGCAAAATGCCGGCCGCTAAAGCCAATTATGAGCGTATGCGTAGCCTGTATGCCAAAGGTGGTGTATCGAAAGGTAATCTGGACGATGCACAAGCTGAATATCTGGCACTAGAGGGGCAAATCGACTCGCTGCAAGCCACGATTGATCGAATGAATATCCGCGCCCCTTTCAATGGTCAGGTGGGTCTGCGTAACGTGTTCCTCGGCCAATATCTGAAAGCTGGCGATAACGTCGTGCGCTTAGAAGATACCTCGGTCATGAAGATCCGTTTTACCGTTGCCCAAACTGAACTGGCGAAAATTAAAGTCGGTCAGCAGTTAGATATCTTCGTTGATGCCTATCCACAACGCCCGTTCAAAGGTTCGATTGCTGCAATTGAGCCGGTCGTAAAACAACTTTCTGGGGTGGTTGAAGTTCAGGCCGCCATTCCAAATGCCGAAGGTCAGTTACGTTCTGGCATGTACGCGAAAGTGCAAGTGTTGCTGCCGGTGCAGCAACAACAGGTTGTGATCCCACAAACTGCCGTAAACTTCACGCTGTATGGTCAAACGGTCTATGTTGTCGAAGACGGTAAAGATGCCAAAGGCCAACCGGTTAAAATTGCAAAACAGACCGTGGTGAATGTCGCGGAGCGTGATGCCGATGTGGCACACATCGTGAGCGGTTTGAAAGTCGGCGATGTGGTTGTCACGTCCGGCCAAATCCGTTTATCTAATGGTAGTCAGGTAAAAGCTGTGGAAGATAACACACTGGCTAAACCAGCTACTGTGCCTGCACTGTAACGGAGCTGAGCATGCGATTTACTGATCTCTTTATCAGGCGGCCCGTGTTGGCCGTCACAATTAGTCTGATGATGGTGTTATTCGGCCTGGAAGCCTTGCGTGGCATGGCGATCCGCGAATATCCAAAAGTCACCAACACTGTTATTACCGTAACAACGAACTATTACGGCGCCAGTGCCGATGTTATTCAAGGGTTTATCACCCAGCCCGTTGAGCAAGCCATTGCTCAGGCAGAAAATATCGACTATATGACGTCAAGCAGTCAGTTAGGGCGTTCAACGATCACGGTTAACATGCGTCTGAACACCAATCCAAATGCGGCACTCGCGGATGTATTGGCGAAAGTTAACTCTGTTCGTTCACAACTGCCGAAGGAAGCGGATGATCCATCGATCACCTCGTCGACCGGTAGTAACACCTCGATTGTGTATATCGCGTTTTCCAGTGCGGTGCTGAACTCGTCTCAGCTGACCGATTATCTGGAACGTGTGATCAAACCACAGCTATTTACCGTGCCAGGGGTGGCGAAAGTTAACCTGTATGGCGGTACACAGTTTGCGATGCGTATTTGGTTAGATCCGCTGAAAATGGGGGCTTATAACCTGTCATCGTCACAGGTGATGTCGGTTCTGCAATCTAACAACTATCAGTCAGCACCAGGTCAGGCGACGGGTTATTTTGTGTTGTATAACGCGGAAGCCGATACCCAGGTGAATAGCACACAACAGCTGGAAGATCTGGTCGTTGCCAGCCATGACGGTGCGGTGATCCGGGTACGCGACATCGCTAAAGTCACACTGGAGAAAAACCACGACCAATATCGCGCACTGGCCAATGGTAAAGAAGCGGTGATCGTCGCGGTTGACTCATCCCCTTCCGCTAACCCGTTAGATATTGCCGCGAGCGTGCGTAAATTACTGCCTGAGTTCCAGCAAAACTTGCCTAACACCATGAGCATGAAATTGCTGTATGACTCAACACAAGCGATCAATGAATCCATCAAGGAAGTATTGAAAACTATCGTGGAAGCCGCCGCGATTGTCTTGGTGGTCATTGCGCTGTTCCTGGGTTCGATGCGTGCAGTCGTGATCCCCATCATCACCATTCCATTATCGTTGGTTGGTGTGGTGATGTTGATGCAGATGTTTGGTTTCTCCATCAATTTGATTACGCTGCTGGCGATGGTGCTGGCGATCGGTCTGGTGGTCGATGACGCGATCGTGGTGGTGGAAAACGTCGATCGACACATCAAAGCCGGTGAAAGCCCATTCCGTGCCGCGATCATTGGTACCCGCGAAATTGCCAGCCCGGTTATTACCATGACTATCACGCTGGCGGCGGTATATACCCCGATCGCATTGATGGGTGGTGTAACCGGTTCGATCTTTAAAGAGTTCGCGCTAACGCTTGCTGGTGCGGTGTTTATCTCCGGGGTTATCGCACTGACACTGTCACCCATGATGTGTGCAGTGATGCTAAAACCACACCTCAATCCGAACCGATTTGAGCGTGGTGTCGAGAACACGCTGAACTCAGTGACAGCTGTTTACAGCCGTATTCTGGATAAGGTGATGACCCGTCGCCCGGTCATTATTGTGTTCGGGGTTATCGTGTTAGCAGTAATGCCGCTGCTGTTTAAACTGATCCCTGCCGAACTGGCACCGTCAGAAGACCGCGGTGCGTATCTGATGATGGCTAAGGCGCCAAACACCGCCAACCTCGACTATATTCAAAACAATATGGCCGCCGTGGGTGATACTCTGATGAAAGATCCGGCCATGTCGACCAACTTGGCGCTGGCGGGCATTCCCAACAGTAACCAGGGTCTTGGCATCGCGATCTTAAAACCGTGGAGTGAGCGTGAAAAAGCGCCTGTCGTGGTCGCTCGCACCAATGCGGCATTACAAAATATGCCGGGCGTGGCGATCAGTTCGTTCCAGTTCCCTGAACTGCCTGGTGCTGGCGGTGGTTTGCCATTACAGCTGGTGATCACCACACCGAACGAATTCCGCAGCTTGTTTGAAGTGGCAAGTGATGCGCTGGCGAAAATCAAAACCAATCATCAGTTCGTTTACACCGACCTCGATCTCGCTTTTGATTCCGCCACCATGCACATTAAGATCAACCGGGATAAAGCCGGAGCGTATGGCGTAACGATGCAAGACATTGGCGCTACGCTGAGTGCCATGATGGGTGACGGTAACGTCAACCGCGTGTCACTAAATGGTCGTAGTTATGAGGTGATCCCACAGGTTGAGCGTCAGTTCCGTCTCAATCCTGAGTCACTCAAACACTATTACGTGCAAGCCGCTAACGGACAGTCCATTCCACTCAATAATCTGGTGTCGATCGAGCTGAAAAGTGAGATCCGGTCATTACCCCATTACAACCAGTTGAACTCAGCCACGATTGGTATCGTGCCAATTATGCCGATGGGCGATGCTGTTAAATGGTTGGAAGAAAATGTCGTCTCTGCATTACCGCAAGGTTATCAGCACGATTATATGGGTGAAGCGCGTCAGTATGTGCAGGAAGGTAATGCGCTGATGTACACCTTCATGTTGGCACTGTGTGTGATTTTCTTAGTGTTGGCCGCCCAGTTTGAAAGCTGGCGTGATCCGCTGGTGATCATGATGTCGGTGCCACTGGCGATTAGTGGTGCGTTAGTCGCGCTGGCGTGGGGTTTATCGACCATGAACATCTACACCGAGGTAGGGATCATCACGCTGGTCGGGCTGATTAGTAAGCACGGGATTTTGATCTGCGAAGTAGCCCGTGAACAGCAGTTATTAAAAGGCCTGAGCAAAATGGATGCGGTGAAAATCGCGGCACGCGTGCGGTTACGCCCGATCCTAATGACGACCGCCGCGATGGTGACTGGTTTATTACCACTGTTAGGCGCGATAGGCGCTGGTGCCTTGAGCCGTTTCAGTATCGGTATCGTGATCGTCGCCGGTCTGACCATCGGTACGTTCTTTACATTGTTTGTGCTGCCGGTGATTTACACCTTTGTTGGTAAAGTACATAAACCATTGCAGGAATTTGACGAGTCGGTTGCGCCATTGGCGTTACATGATCACGACTAATTCTGGACTGGATAAAACAAAAGCCCGTCCATGAATATGGATGGGCTTTTTTCTGGGTATTAAATCAGGGAAATCAGAAAAGGATGGCCGGATGATAAATAAGTGAACCGTCGATGGCAGGGATGCCATCGCCGAGCGCCCATGGATGGGTTTACCGCGTGTTCACGTTTTATTGTCCGGTCGTCCTTTTACAATCCAAATCTAATTCTTATAACTCAACGTTACCTGATAACGATATGTTCCCGCCCCCAGCTGGTAATCAGTGTGCACGCTTGGGCTCCACGAATCATCACCACCAACTCCCATATGGAAACCATCCAGATGCAGGAATAACCCCTGCTCGGCTTGCAGCTGATGTTGATAGCGCGTATTCGCTAAATTCGCTGTGCTGTAAGCACTGACACGGAAATGGAATAAACCACTCACATGTAAACCGCCCAGCTGGAGATCACGAGTATCACAACGCAAACCATTTTCGCACGGGAAAATATACGGTGTATGCAACGCGGCTAAAGGCAACTGCCAGTCGCCAATGTGCGCCGAAGCCTGTCGATCAGGGTAGTTTTCATGTGGACCACGACCAAACCACTGCACCTGTTCGCTCTGCTCGTCGAGATGCAACACCATGCCAATCCGCGCCAATGACGGTAAACCTTCCGCTACATCAGTGGTCAAATCGAGCTTCAGCCCGCCTTGTGCGGTGAAATGATAGGTCCAGTGCGAACGCAGCAACAATTTGTCCTGATGGAAATGACCGCGTTCCACCTGAATGATCACGCCTTCCAGCCCCTGATAAGCATGGACTGAGAAACAACGGCTCTGCAGCTGATTTAAGCCCGCCGCTTGCCAACGGGCAATATACGCATTCGGATCATCCTGATCGGCTTCGCTGGCACCAATGTCATTATCAATCGGCGCACGCACAAATTGCTCTTTGAGCGGTGATAACAGCAGTGAACGCTCGCCAGTTAGCCATTCGGTCAGCAAGCCCGATTTTTTCTCCAGACTCCAGCGCTGCTCACCCCATACCACCTGCCAGCAACTGCCATTATCCAGTAACGATGGTTTGACACCAGCACCGTTCAACTCCACTTTCGGCATCGCGAACGCCACCGGCAGCGGCCACTGTTCTTTCGCTACCGCAAAACCGGCTTCCGCCCATGGTGTATCGTTCAGCACATGCACCGACACATCGAGCCACACTTCGGCACCAGCCTGCAGTTGTGGTAATTGCTCGCTTAAGGTCAGCGTAATGCGCCCTTCCGGCCCGACCGACAGATCTTGTTCGCCAAACGCTTTCAGCTCGCCTTGCTGCATGATCTGCCAGCGTAACTGCTCATTGTCGGAATGACGGAACAGATATTCGCTGCTCACTTCAATGGTCAACGGCGTGGTCGAGAGCAGCTTAAATTGGAAGAACTGCTGCGCTTTTTGCACTTCATAAAGTGATGGATGTGGCGTGCGATCGGGGAAGAACACCCCATTCAAGCAGAACTGACGATCATTCGGTGTATCACCAAAATCACCACCATACGCCCAGTACGTTTCCCCTTCTGCGCTGACGCGACGAATACCTTGGTCGACAAAATCCCAGATAAAACCACCCTGTAAACGCGGATATTGCCGGAACGCCTGCCAGTAACGGGCAAAACCACCGAGGCTGTTATTCATCGCATGCGCGTATTCACACAAGATCAACGGACGATCTTCGCCCGGCATACCGACCCATTTTTTGATCGACCATTTTGGTACAGCGGGGAATGGCTGATCTTCGTCGACCCGCGCATACATCGGGCAGACAATATCGGTGGCCGCACTGTTCGCGCCACCGCCTTCGTATTGCACCGGGCGGCTTGGATCACGCGTTTTGATCCAGCTGTACATGCTGTCGTGCACGGCGCCATGTCCTGACTCATTGCCCAGCGACCAGATAATGATCGAGGCATGGTTGTAATCACGTTCCACCATGCGGGTGACACGTTCATGAAACGCACCCGCCCAGAATGGATCATCCGACAAACGACGCATCGGGATCATACCGTGTGTCTCAATATTGGCTTCATCAATAACATACAGACCAAAACGATCGCACAGCTGATACCAATGCGGATGGTTTGGATAATGCGACGCGCGCACGGCGTTGAAGTTATAACGCTTCATCAGCAGCACATCTTGCAGCATGTCTTCCGGGCGCACCGCCTGCCCGCGATCTTGATGGAACTCATGGCGATTGGTACCACGGATCAACACCGCTTTACCATTCACCAGCAGCAGGCCGTTTTTAATTTCCACACTGCGAAAACCGATGTCATAAGCTTCGGCTTCCACCAGCGCTCCGTCGTTGGTTTCCAACGCCACCACCAAACGATAAAGGTTTGGCACTTCCGCCGACCACTGGCGTGGCTCTTTGACCGGCAAACTCAATACCAGACGATCGTGATAAACACCGCGCTCATCAATCGCCGTGGTGCCAATCGCACGGCGTTCGCACAAAATAGCTTCATCACCGTCATACAACCAGAGCGCCACACGATGGGCGGGAATATCACCGGTCACATCGACGGTCAGATGCAATTGCGCATCGCGGTAACAGGCATCCAACTCGGGGCGCGCCTGCACATTCACCAAACGGGTTTCCGGTTTATGCAGCAAGGTCACATCGCGGAAAATACCACTCATGCGCCACATATCCTGATCTTCCAGATAACAGCCATCTGACCAGCGCAGCACTAACACCGCCAGCCGGTTGCTGCCCGCTTGCAGATAAGGGGTTAAATCAAATTCCGCCGGTAACCGGCTGTCTTGTGAATAACCGACCCATTGCCCGTTACACCACAGATAAAACGCCGAATTCACGCCATCAAAAATAATGCGCGTCTGACCTTGGCTGCGCCAATCTTCGGCAACGTCAAAGGTGGTGGAATAACAGCCGGTCGGGTTCTCTTTCGGTACAAACGGTGGGTTACAGGGAAACGGATATTTCAGATTGGTATAAATTGGAATGTCATAGCCGTGCATCTGCCAATTGGATGGCACTGGCAGAGGTTGGCTATCCGGCAGATCCGCGTTGATCCACGCATCGGGCACCAATTCCGGTGCGGCAAAATAACTGAATTGCCAATCACCATTCAGACTTAATTTGGAAGAAGAGGCAACATCCTGACGTGCAGATTCCAGATCACGCCAGCTGCTTTGCGGTGTATGTGCCGCTAATCGATGAATAGAGGTAACGGTCGGATTTTCCCAATCACGACGCGACAGATACTGAGCAAGTTGCATAAACACTCCTCTTTGATGGTCATTTTTGCTCATCGCATCCGTGAAACAGGAACGCGACAGTGCACAATAAAACCATCATAAAGAGCGCGGGGAAAACTAACCGCCAGATTTATTCGATGACGTGATCAGCATCATAAAATAGATGTAATCGATTACATCCAAAAACTAAAAAAGGGGGGATTTAACTTCCCCCTGTGCCAACACATCAATGGATCGACAGATCGAGTTCCGGTAATTGTGCATCAATCAGTTTATGCCACAAAGCAATCACAGCAGCTCTTTCCGCCTGCAATTCCTGACCATCGATAATGCGGGTGATGCCAGACAGTGTGCAGCGATGCGCACGGTCACGGATCGCCAGATAGGCTTTTTTCAGTGTAATCGATTCCTCATCGGTCAGCAGACCGGCAGCCACACACGATTCAAAGATGCGCACATTATCCGACCAGCGCGTTAACAAAACCGGTTGTTGTTGCGCATAGGCCAGCACCAGAAACTGGGCAATAAACTCGATCTCGTTCATGCCACCTGCGCCCTGTTTTAAATCAAACTGCTCGGCAGTGCCACGTAACAGGTGTTTGCGCATCTTGTCGCGCATATCGGCAACCGATTTTGCCAGTGTGTGGATCTCGCGTGGCTGACTCAACACCGCAGCCCGTACACGCTCAAAGTCAGCCAGTAAGCTCGCATCGCCATACACCGCGCGAGAACGCACCAACGCCTGGTGTTCCCAGACCCACGCTTCGTGCAATAAATAGTGTTCATAAGCCGCCACCGATGACACCAACATACCCGAATCGCCGGACGGCCGCAGGCGCATATCAACTTCATACAACATGCCGGATGGCGTGCGGGCGCTGAATAAATGAATGATTTTCTGCGCTAAGCGCACGTAAAACTGCCGCACATTGACCGGTTTATCCCCCACGGTGTAACCATCGTGATCGCCACCATGCAGGAAGACCAAATCAAGATCGGAGCCATAACCCAGCTCAATGCCACCCAGCTTGCCATACGCAATCACGGCAAAATTTTTCTCACCCGTTTTGGCGGTCAACGGCGGCACGCCGTGTTTCGCGGTTAGCTGAGCCCATGCCTGATTAACTACTTCCGTCAACAAAGCTTCTGCCAGCCAGGTCAGGTGATCACTCACCTTCATCAGCGGCAACGCGCCGGCGATATCCGCCGCAACAATCTTCAACAGCTGGATCTGCTTAAACTGGCGCAGCGCTTCCATCTGTTGCTCCACATCATCTTCCGGCACGCGCAGCAAATATTGGCGTAACTCATCCCGATATTGATCGAGCGGTGTTGGGTTATACAGCTGAGCCGGATCGAGTAATTCGTCCAGCAGCACCGGATAACGCGCCAGCTGTTCCGCCACCAGCGGGGTCGCCGCGCACAGCTTCAACAGTTGTTTCAGCGCACCAGGGTTCTCCGCCAGCAATTGCAGGTAGGCTGAACGGGTGGCGATATGCAGTAATATTTTACGGATCCGGCTCAACAGTTCTGTCGGTGCGGCATCTTGCACCAGCTGACTCAGCAACCGTGGCATCAGTTTGCCTAATGCCTCGCGCCCTTGTGGACCAATTGGGCGGTGCAGACATTCGTCGCGTAATTGCGTTAACTCAGTGGCTAATTTCTCCGCTTCCACTACATTTTGCTGTTGCAGCAGCGGTACGAGATCATCGGCAGGCAGATGGCTGTGCCACATATCCTGCCAGATGCTCGGCACATCAGATTCTTGTTCTTCTTGCTCGCCAATCACTTGCCGGAACAGCTGACTGATCGATACCAACACCTGTTCCAGCGCTTGTGCAAAAGCATCCCAAGTGGCATAACCCATCGCCACCGTCAGCCGCAGCCGATCACGATCGTTATCCGGTAAGGTCTGGGTTTGCTGATCGGCAATTTCCTGCAGAATATTTTCGACGCGGCGTAAATAACGATAACCGGAAAAGAGCGTCGAATATTCATCATCGGTCAGCACATGGTGTTGCTGTAAGGCTTTTAGCGCTGCAGGCATATGCCGCACCTGCAATCCGGGTTCACGACCACCGCGGATCAGCTGATGCGCCTGCACGATAAACTCGACGTCGCGGATGCCGCCCGCCCCCAGCTTAATGTTGTCTGTTAAGCCTTTGCGACGCACTTCCGCGACAATCATGGCTTTCATTTTGCGCAGTGCATCAATGGCACCAAAATCGACATAACGACGATAAATGAACGGTTTGAGCATCTGCATCAGATAACGGCCATCGTCATTTTCCGGCCCCATCAGACGCGCTTTCACCATGGCGTAACGCTCCCAGTTCCGGCCATGCTGCTGATAATACTCTTCCAGTGCGGCAAAACTGGCGACCAAGGGGCCGGAATCACCAAACGGGCGCAGACGCATATCCACCCGATACACCTGACCATCGGCCGTTTGCTGATGCAACGCATTGATCAACTGCTGACCTAAGCGGGTAAAAAACGATTGGTTATCCAACTCACGCCGCCCACCTTGCGTGGCACCGCGTTCCGGATAAGCAAAGATCAGATCAATATCAGAGGAAAAATTCAGCTCACCACCACCGAGCTTACCCATGCCGAAAATCAGCATGCGTTGTGGTTCACCGCTGTCGCGCCCAATCGGCGTACCGACTTCACGACACATCTTGGCATACAGCCAGTCGTACGCCGCGACAATCAGACTTTCCGCCAGCAACGACAGATGAGTAAAACTCTCTTCCACTTCCGCAAAACCCAGCAATTCGCGCCAGGCAATCAACACCATATGGTGACGGCGGAATTGCCGTAAAACCCGCTTCAGGCTCTCTTCACTATCCGCCGCTTGCAACGCAGTGTGTAATTGCTGCGGATAATCGACACTCCGTTGTGCTTGTAAATAGCACTCACGGGTCAGCATCTCGGCCAGCATCGTTGGGGAACTTATCACTGCTTCGGCAACAAAATCAGAGAGTGCCAGCAGGCGTAATAACATCGGTTGATGGGATAAAAACAGGCTTTGCTGTTCTGCGTTCGCCCGCTCCAGCAGGCGTTGCCACTGCTTATTCGCTAAATCAGACAGTAATAACGGTAAAGGAATGGCATGCGATGAGATCATATGAAGGCAATCCGTTGACAAGAATTACCTAAAGCATAACAGCATCTGGATAGCATCGGCAGGATCGGAGCGCTGAACTGTGATTATCAAGGAAATCCATAAAGCGGGATGATGTTCAGGTGACTGATAAGTGACCTGAACACCATGAAACTAATTTGCGGTAGATTCATCGCAGGCCGCGCAAATGCCCTGCAATTCCAAAAACTGCGGGATCATTTTGAACTGATGCGTCGCTGCCTGCTGTTCCAGCGCATCGACTAATGACTCGGGGATCGGCACTTCCTGCACCAAACCACAGCGATGGCAGATCAGCAGTTGGGTAACATGCGCGCAGTGTTGATGATGACACACCATGTATTTCTGGATCGACTGGATATAGTGCACCATGCCAGCTTCGACCAGAAACGCGAGTGCACGATAGACAGTCGGCGGTTGCCAATGTACCTCTTGGCCTCGCAATAATTGCAGCACGTCATAGGCACTCACCGCACGATCAGCCTGCAACAGCGCATCCAGCACCAGCTTACGGTTGGTGGTCAAGCCAGCCTGATTGTGCTCACAACGGGGTGATGCATGTTGCATGTGTCGCTATCTCCTGAATATCCAGATACTTCCTAAGGATACCGAATCACTGCGCTTTCAGCAGCAAAAAACATTATTGAGAATCCTTTTCATCAGGAGTGTTATGTTATAACATCTCCCGCACTTTGTAACCTGCAGGTGCTGTTTTATGCCGCATTCACACTCTTCTTCGACACCCCGACCTGCCGCCAGTCTGTTCTGGTCTGCCGGGCAACGTTTGTTGCTGGCGTTACTGATGCTGTTACCGATCTGGGCATTACTGTTATGGAGCATGAATTAAGATGCTGCATTGTGAAAATCTGACACTGGGTTATGACCGCCATCCGGCCATTCACCATCTGAATGTGCACATTCCTGCTGGCGAACTGCTGGCGATTGTCGGTCCTAATGGTGCGGGTAAATCAACGTTACTGAAAGGCATAATGGGGCAACTGAAACCGCTGCAGGGTCAGTTACACCTGCGAGATATCGCGCGCGAACAGATCGCCTATTTACCGCAACAATCACGTATCGATCGGCAATTTCCTATCAGCGTCAGCGAGCTGGTTGGCATGGGCTTATGGCATCAACTTGGCAGTTTTGGCCGCCTGACCAAAGCACATCGGCATCAGATCGAACATGCGCTGGAAGCCGTGGGCATGCAGGGTTTTTCCAATCGCCCGATCGCCTCATTATCTGGTGGTCAACTGCAACGCACACTTTTTGCCCGTCTGTATCTGCAAGATGCACAGCTGATCTTGCTGGATGAGCCGTTTAATGCCATCGACAGTCGTACTTGCCAAGATCTGCTGCAGTTATTACATCACTGGCATGAGCAGGGCCGCACTATCCTGGCGGTGCTGCATGATAACGAGCAGGTGCGTCATCATTTCCCACAAAGTCTATTACTGGCTCGCCAGTTGGTTGCTTACGGCAACACAGCCGACGTGATCACCCCAGAAAATTGGCAACAGGCACGTCATCAAATTGAATCGTTCGATGAACATGCGCCGATTTGTCATATCGCAGAAAAGGATGTTGCCTGATGTTAGCGTTACTCTGGCAGGGGCTGATCGCGCCCTTTGCTGAATTTGATTTTATGCTGCGCGCACTGGCCGGTTGTATTGCGCTGTCTCTCAGCGCGCCACTGGTGGGTGTATTTTTAATGTTACGCCGTATGAGCCTGACCGGTGATGCGATGGCGCATGCCATTTTACCCGGCGCCGCATTGGGTTATCTGGTAGCCGGTTTATCGGTGGAAGCCATGACCATCGGCGGATTACTCGCCGGTGGACTGGTTGTTATTCTGTCTGGTTTTGTCGCCCGTCTCACCGAAAGCGGCGAAGACAGCAGTTTGGCAGCGTTTTATCTCATCTCGATGGCGCTGGGGGTCATGATCATCTCGGTTCATGGCAGCAGTGTCGATTTGTTGCATGTGTTGTTTGGTTCTGCACTGGCACTCAACAATGCCGCGTTATGGCTGCTGGGCAGTGTCACCTCACTAACCTTAGTGCTACTGGCGTTACTCTATCGCCCATTGGTGATGGAATGCCTCGACCCCGATTTTCTCGGTAGCGTCAGCCGCATGGGGCCGGTGGCACATATTACCTTTCTGCTGCTGGCGGTATTGAATTTGATCGCCGGTTTCCACGCTATTGGTACCCTAATGGCGGTGGGGATCATGATCCTGCCCGCAATCACCGCCCGTTACTGGACGAATCGCCTAAGCCATCTGTTATTCATTTCCATCATACTGGCGATGGTTAGCAGCTTTGTCGGTTTACTCACCTCTTACCATTTCGGTTGGCCAACCAGCCCCGCGATCATTCTGACGCTTGGTGTTGGTTATTTCCTGTCGATTATTTTAGGCCGTCAAAGCGGTCTGATCTGGCGTTATGTACGTCGTTCTCATTTGCAAGCGTAAGGAGTTTTCATGAATTATTTCCGTCTGCTCACCACCACACTCATCACTAGCACGCTTTGTACACAGTCTGTCTTCGCCGCCGATAAAATTAATGTTGTCGCCAGCTTTTCTATTCTGGGCGACTTGGTGCAACAAGTGGGTGGTGAGCATGTCAGTGTCTCTACACTCGTAGGCCCGAACGGCGACGCACATGTCTATCAACCGACCCCGCAAGACACGATCCGGCTGACGAAATCACAACTGTTTGTGGTTAACGGTCTCGGTTTTGAAGGTTGGATGGAACGACTGGTCTCTGCCAGTCATTACAAAGGGAAAGTGATCACCGCTAGTCAGAGCATCAAACCACAAACATTTACTGACGCTGATGATGCCGCTCACCCCCATGTCACCCAAGATCCGCATGCATGGCATAGTATTCCTAACGCCGTGCAATATGTGCATAACATTGCCGATGGGTTAAGCCAGATCGACCCTGCACACAAAGCGGAATATCAGGCGAATGCCGGCAACTATATCCAACAATTAGAGCAACTTGATAAGTCATTACTGCAGGAATTTGCTGCCATTCCGGCAGACAAACGTAAAATGATCACCAGCCATGATGCTTTTGGTTATCTGTCTGCCCGTTATCAAATCACCACCATTGCTCCCCAAGGCATGAGTACGGAATCAGAAGCCTCGGCCAGTGATGTGGCTAAAATCATCAAACAGATCCGCAAAGAAAAGATCAAAGCGCTGTTTGTCGAAAACATCTCTGATCCGCGACTGATGCAACAAATCAGCAAGGAAACCGGTGTAAACCCTGGCAAAGAGTTGTTCTCTGATGCGCTGTCCGACAAGAGTGGCCCAGCCTCTACTTATCTGGATATGATGCATTACAATACAACTCAAATCCTTTCTGCGTTGAAACAGTAATGAGCAACCGGTTCTTTCTTTTTGTTTTACTGAGCCTCGCCACACCGCTGGCGATGGCTCATCCTCATGCTTGGATGGATCTGCAAACCCGCTTTCTGATTGATAAACAGCAACAGTTAACCGGGCTGGATCTGATTTGGCATTTCGATGATATGTATTCCGCCAATATCATTGAAGATATGAAACAAAAGAAAGAACCTCTGGCACAGCAATATCAGCAGTTTGCCAAAGACAGTATTGAATTTATGGCTTCCGAAAACTGGCTAACCCATTTGAAGGTCAACGGAAAACCGGTCACGTTCACCAAGCCAACAGCCTATCGAACTGAAAAAGAGGAATATCACCTCAATTTACATTTTGTGTTGCCGCTGAAAGAGCCACTGCCCGTAAAAGGTAATACGTTTACCTTATCTATTTATGATTCCACCTACTATGTCGAAATGTTGCATCATAAAGCCAGTGCAGTCTCTGTTTCTGATGATGCCACGGGATTATGTAGCGCCAAATTAGAAATACCCAAACCCCCGGAAGATATCAGTGCTTATGCCGCCTCGCTGGATGTGACGCAACAAAGTGATAAAGGCTTAGGTACGCTGTTTGCAGAAAAGGTTGTGCTGACATGTCATCCCTGAACAATGAATATCAACATCGCATCAACTTTATCTTACTACTGACAGGTTTCCTGACGCTGTGTGGCATTTTGCTTGCTGGTGTTCTGCACTGGCAGTGGCTGAGCTGGCAGATGTTGCAATGGCAAGGGCAACTACACAAAGAGATGGCCGTCTTATTACGCGCCGCTTTAACACCCAATCCTGAAACTAAAATTATCCTGTTGGGCCTGTGTTTTCTTTACGGTGTCTTTCATGCCGTTGGCCCTGGGCACGGCAAAGCGGTACTCAGCACCTATCTGGCCACGCACAACAGTCAGCTAAAACGCGCTATGTGGATCTCGTTGGGTGCCGCACTGATGCAAGCTTTGGTGGCCATCCTGCTGATGACCATTGTCGCGGCCATTTTTGGCTGGACACAAATCCGAGCCCAGCAATTTGGCATGCAGTTAGATCATGTCAGCTTTTGGCTAGTCGCAGTACTCGGCAGTTATCTCAGTCTGCGTGCCGCTTATCGGCTTTATCTGTTTTGGCAAAATAGATCCACCGTCCAGGACATTAAGATCCAACGCATACAACCGCTGAACAACAAAATCACGGTTGGCATTCGCAATCCTGACCCATCATCTCATTCACATGTGCACACAGATACTTGTGGCTGCGGCCATGCGCATACACCGGATATCGCTCAGCTTAATAAAGCACAAGACTGGCGTGGTCAGCTGGCGATCATGTTCACCATGGGCATCCGCCCCTGCACCGGCGCACTACTGATTTTGGTGTTAGCCAAATCCATTGGCATTTTCATGCTGGGCATTGCCGCGGTGTTATTGATGGCACTGGGTACGGCAGGCACCGTCTGCCTGCTGGCCTGGTTTAGCCATAGCATGCGCCATCTGGCTATTCGGCTGCTCAGTCACCACTCATCCGGTTTGTGGTTACCTTATGGGCTGGAAATTCTTTCATTATTGGGCGGAATTTTACTGATCGTGATGGGTTATGGCATGGCGCAAATCGTCACAACGCAGGTCTCCCCTTTCTTTATGCCACATTGATCCTGAGATCCTTTCTAATAAATCGAACGATTTAGTGGCAATAATCCGCTTATTTTTCGCTTAGTTTAGCGCCATACTCCACTTGTAAATAAAATGTAACAACAGGTGGAAGTATGTCGCAGATCAGCCGTAAAACAGAACATATCGTACAAGGTCAGCCAACCCGCGATGGTGCTGGTGTTAATCTGATCCGTGTACTGACCCAACAATGGCAACGTCGTCTTGATCCTTTCCTGATGCTGGATGAATTTCGCTCTGACGATCCGAATGACTATATCGCCGGTTTTCCAGAACATCCGCACCGCGGTTTTGAAACCGTCACCTATATGCTGGCAGGCCAAATGCGCCATAAAGACAATGCCGGACATGAAGGCGTGGTTGGCCCCGGCGATGTGCAGTGGATGACTGCCGGCAAAGGTATTCTGCATTCCGAAACACCGGAGCAAGTTGCCGGCCTGATGCATGGTTTCCAGTTGTGGATCAATCTGCCCGCCAAAAATAAATTGGCCAAACCAACCTATCAGGAAGTGCCCAGTGCGCAGATCCCGGTGTTAACCAGCGCCGAAGGGCATCAGGTGAAAGTGATTGCCGGTGACTGGTTGGAAACTACCGGTCCACTGCACCGCCCCGATACCGAACCACTGTATCTTGATCTGCAGTTACAAAACGACACACCGCTGTTTGTGTCGATCCCTGCGGGGCACAATGCGTTTGTGTATGTGGTTCAAGGCCAACCGATCGTAGCCGGCCAGCGCATTGCACCGCGCCGTATGGCTATTTTGAGCAATGATGCACAAGCGAATGGCGTTTTGTTGCAAGGACAAGCCGGTGATCAGTTGCTGGTGTTATCCGGCCAACCATTGAAGGAACCGATCGTCCAATGGGGACCATTTGTCATGAACACCCGCGACGAGATCGAACAAGCGATCAGTGATTATCAATCTGGACACTTGTAACTTTGGCGATCAAAAAAGGCGGCTCGCTGTTATCTACAGGTGACCGCCTTCTGATTTTCAGGTGTGGAAATCGCATTATTCCGCGAAATAAGTGCCCCAACCGTCATAATCAACATGGTATTTTTTGCACAACGGCAACAGCGTAGAAATCTCTGCGGTGATGCGCTCGACATTCAGACTACCTTCTTTGGTAGCATCGAAACAGAACACGATGGCGCCATCATCCAGCTCGACTTCTTCCGCATCTTCCACTTCAAAACCGGCTTTGTAGAGATCCACCGCCAGCTTTTCCAGACAGTCGAAATCAACCGCGGCAAAATGGTGTTCGATCGGATATTCCACATCCGGATCACTGCCATCTTCCAGCAACTCAGCAATGATCTCTGCCGTCTCTTCCTGCCATTCCTGTAATTCTTGATTCATCTCTGCTCCTTGCCCTGAACCATTATGCCGCGAGATATCCTGCTTCGCGGGCGCTGATTTTTGTTGTGCCATAATTACAAACTAGCCAATTTATCGGATGGCAACGCCAATTCCGCATTTTTATTAATACCAACACCATGCGCCAGAATATCACGAGCGATCTGGTGCGCTTCTTCCAGTGAATGCATCTGATAAGTACCGCATTGATATTCATTCAGTTCAGGGATCTTCGCCTGATCAACGACCTGCAGCACATCTTCCATCGCGGCTTGCCATGCAGCGGCGACACGAGTTTCATCCGGCGTACCAATTAAACTCATGTAAAAACCGGTACGGCAACCCATCGGTGAAATATCAATAATTTCAACACCATTGCCATTTAAATGATCACGCATAAAACCAGCAAACAAATGCTCTAAAGTATGAATACCACGCTCAGGCAAAATCTGCTGATTTGGTACACAAAAACGCAAATCAAATACGGTGATCGGATCGCCATGCGGGGTTTGCATCTGCTTTGCTACACGCACAGCAGGTGCTTGCATGCGAGTATGGTCAACGGTAAAGCTATCTAATAACGGCATGCTGCCTCCTCTAAAATTCGGTGCTCACAGCGAACTGCGACATTGTTTAAACTGGGTGGCATATCGTTTCGCGCGGGCTTCCACAACACGTGAAGTTTTCAGTAACCAGCGTTTGTCATTTTGAGTGCCACGGCGAAATCCGCCCCAACCTTCATGATAATTAAGATATTGGTTGTACGCATCGGACGGTGCAATTTTATTCACCCGACTGGTTTTATACGAATACCAGCCCATAAAATCGATCGCATCGGCAAAGTCATCACGATCCGCCCAGCTATTACCCGTCTGGTTCTTATAATCTTCCCAGACTTCATCTTTTACTTGCGCATAACCATAGGCAGAGCTGCGTCGGCCCAATGGAATAAATAAGAAGTAATCCATTGGCGGTTTAGCATCATGCTTGAAACTGGACTCTTGATACATCATCGCCATCGGCACTGTTAATGGCACCTTCCAGCGGGCTTGCATATTCTTTGCTGCATCATACCAATCGCTATTTTGCCGGAAAATATCACAGATATTCTCCGGATTATCTGGGCGATTCGTTGTTGTCGAGCTGCACGCCGACAACAAAAACAGCATCAGCAGGAAAAGCGATCTTAACAACATGCAACTACTCATAAAAACAAATCATATCGTCATAAAAAACAAAACCACATCGCCACCTGTTCACATGAACAGCAACGATGTGGTCATACCGAAAGAAATTAAATTGCTTCTTCGTTCTCTTCACCGGTACGAATACGAATAACACGCTCAACCGTCGTCACAAAAATCTTACCATCGCCGATTTTACCGGTTTTAGCACTGCGGTTAATGGCTTCAATGCAGCTTTCAACATCAGCGTCGTTAACAACTAATTCCAATTTTACCTTTGGCAGAAAATCCACCACATATTCTGCACCACGATACAGTTCAGTATGGCCTTTTTGACGACCAAATCCTTTTACTTCTGAAACTGTCATGCCACTAATACCGATTTCACCCAGCGCTTCACGCACATCATCCAGTTTAAACGGTTTAATGATCGCTTCGACTTTTTTCATCTTTACTGCTCTCCGGCCTGATTACATCCTGTTATCAACATGATACCTGTCGCCGATAATTTCTACTACCTGAAGCCTTCAGGGTTTGAGCTACGACACAAACTGATAACAATAAACACTGTTTATAGCACAAGAACGGGTATTTTTTGGATAAAAAAAACCGCCCGGCTTGCGCCAGACGGTTTCTTCGCAACACAAATACTGTGTAAGCGTAAAAATTAACGCTTGGAGTACTGTGGACGCTTACGCGCTTTATGCAGACCAACTTTCTTACGTTCAACGCGACGAGCGTCACGAGTAACAAAGCCAGCTTTACGCAGAGCAGGACGCAGAGATTCGTCATATTGCATCAGTGCACGGGTAATACCGTGACGGATAGCGCCTGCCTGACCAGTGATACCACCACCAGTAACAGTGATATACAGATCCAGTTTACCGGTCATTTCAACCAGTTCCAGAGCCTGCATCACCACCATACGAGCGGTAGGACGACTGAAATAGTCTTGCAGTGAACGCTTGTTGATAACGATATCGCCGCTACCTACTTTAGCAAACACACGAGCGGTAGAGCTTTTGCGACGGCCAGTGCCGTAGTATTGATTGTCAGCCATTTGCCAGCTCCCGATTAGATGTCCAGTACTTGAGGTTGTTGAGCAGCGTGATTGTGCTCGGTACCTGCGTAAACTTTCAGTTTACGAAGCATGGCACGACCCAGCGGGCCCTTTGGCAACATACCTTTGACCGCGATCTCAAGGATCATTTCTGGCTTGCGAACGATCAGTTTGTCAAAAGTAATAGACTTCAAACCACCTGGAAAACCAGAGTAGGAGTAGTAAGTTTTAGCCGCAGCTTTATTACCAGTCACTGTGATTTTCTCTGCATTGATAACAACGATATAATCGCCAGTATCAACATGCGGAGTGTATTCTGCTTTATGCTTACCACGTAAACGGGAAGCGATTTCAGTAGCCAGACGGCCTAAAGTTTTGCCTTCTGCGTCAACAACGTACCAGTCACGCTTTACGGTTTCTGGCTTGGCAACGAAAGTTTTCATCGAGTAAACCCAAATTACCTAAATAAAAAAACAATCACGTCTATCTTAAGACGCAATCTGTGAATGCTTTCGCTTGTACCCCTTCGAATACAAGACCAGCTGGAGTTGCTAGTCCACGCGTAGCGGCGTGGGCACCGTCTACGGAGGTGGCCTGTAACGTGGGCCGCAAGATTATAGGAGAAGCTGATGAGAAAAGCATCTTGATTTTGAGTTTATTCTTAGGAAAAAATGAATCACTGTCGATTCGATTTCTGCTTTCGGTTACGAAGTCACACTCCTTAGCATCAGCATAACAAAAGCGATACACTTACTTTTCTGCTGCGGCTATAGTGAGGCCGTATCCTGTCTATGTATTAAGGTGTTGTTATGATGACCGAATTCACCATGATTTTGTTTGTACTCATTGGCCTGATTGTTGGTTTTGTTGCCGGCCGCGCGACTTCCCGCGCAGGGGATGCCGCTAAATTACATAAAGAGCTGACTAAAACCCGTAAAGAATTTGAACAATACAAACGTGATGTTCAGGATCATTTTGTCGGCTTCTCAAGCCTGATGGAACAGCTGGACACCCAATATCAGCGCATGTCTCAGCATATGGCTGAGCACAGTGAAAAGCTGACAAGCAGTAGCATCTATAATTTTCAGCCAGACGTGCCTGCGGAAGAAAAAGAACCGATCGCAACAGCTAAAGACGGTGTGCAGCAACCGTTGGATTATTCTGGTGAACCGTCTGGTTTATTAAATGATCACAAAGCTTAATGAACTCTTTTCTGTGATTGTTGTCATATAACAATGAGTTGGTAATTACCTGGTCTTGTTTGTAAGGAGTTGTGGCGCATGAGCAATACCCGACACATGTTGAGTGCGGTAGCATTAAGTTTGAGTATGGCTTTATCTGCATTACCAGCCCAGGCCGCCTTGCCGTTAAGTATCAACGGTCAGGAAATGCCGAGTTTAGCCCCTGTTGTTGAACAGGTGACACCGGCAGTGGTCACGATTCTGGTGTCAGGCAAAAAAGTAACCCGTCAGGAGATCCCGGAGCAATTCCGCTTCTTCTTCGGGCCTGATGCTCCTGATGCTCAGGTGCAGGAACAACCGTTCCAGGCATTAGGATCGGGCGTTATTATTGATGCAGCCAAGGGATACATCATCACCAATCATCATGTTGTTGACGGTGCAGATGAAATCAAAGTTACCCTCAAGGATGGTCGGGAAGTCAAAGCGAAAAAGATTGGTGAGGATCAACAATCAGACATCGCGTTATTGCAAATTAAAGCTGACGGCTTAACAGAAATTAAGCTGGCTAACTCAGAACAACTGCGGGTGGGTGATTTTGCCATTGCGATTGGTAATCCGTTTGGTCTCGGACAAACCGTGACCTCTGGTATTGTCAGCGCATTAGGCCGCAGCGGGCTGAATATCGAAAATATCGAGAACTTTATTCAGACTGACGCTGCCATCAATTCGGGTAACTCCGGTGGCGCATTGGTCAACCTGAAAGGTGAATTGATCGGTATCAATACCGCGATTCTCGGTCCAAATGGCGGCAATGTCGGTATTGGTTTTGCTATCCCGTCCAATATGGTCCGCGACCTGTCTGAACAGATCCTGAAATACGGCGAAGTGCGTCGTGGGGTGCTGGGGATCATGGGTGGCGAACTCACCCCGGATCTGGCCAAAGCCTTCGGTACTGACAAACAACAGGGTGCTTTCGTTAACCAGGTTATGCCTCATTCTGCCGCTGATAATGCAGGGATCAAACCCGGCGACATTATCGTGAAGCTAAACGGTAAAGCTGTGCGCTCATTTGGTGAATTGCGAGCTAATATCGCCACTATGGGTGCAGGTAAAACCGTGACATTGGGTGTGATCCGGGATGGCAAAGAACAGGAAGTAAATGTCACGCTTAAACAAGCTGATTTAACAGAAACGAAGGCCAGCGTTCTCCATCCAGCTCTTGAGGGGGCAACACTGGGTAATACTGAACCTGGCGCTGATGTGACAGGTGTTGTGATCACCAAGCTGGAACAACGTTCTGCAGCAGCACAGGCTGGCTTACAAAAAGGTGATGTGATCATTGGTGTCAACCGTACTCGTATCGCCACTCTACAAGAACTGCAGGCAGCGATGAAAAATCATAGCGATATTCTGGCCTTGAATATCCGTCGTGGTAACGCAACTCTGTATCTGGTTCTGCGATAACCAATCCGGCCTGCGAGCACCGTCTCTGCAGGCCATCTTCCTGAAAGATATGCTATTCTCTTCATTCTGATGAATGAGGAGGAGCCTATGTTAATTTCAGCCTTACGTTATATCGGCAAAGCCGTGCTGTTAGGGCTGTTGCTTGCAGGTTTACTGGCTTTAGCCCCTCGCCTGCATCTCCTGAATTTGGGTACCTCCGATCCACACAATGCTCCCGCACTAAGTTATGCTTATGCCGCCAGCCAGGCAGGCCCCGCAGTAGTTAATATTTATACCCGCAGTTTCCAGCATTCCGCCCTGAATGATACGAAAGAATTGTTACCGCAAAGTCTGGGATCTGGTGTGATCATGAATCGTCGGGGTTATGTGCTGACGAACTTCCATGTTATCTCTGATGCAGATCAGATTATTGTCGCACTACAAGATGGCCGGATCCTGTCTGCTGAGCTGGTCGGTGCTGATGTACCAACTGATTTGGCCGTACTGTCGATTACTGCCGATAACTTACCGGTAATTCCGCAAGACCCGCAACTGTCTCCGCTGGTGGGTGATGTCGTGCTGGCGATTGGTAACCCCTATAACGTTGGTCAGACAATTACACAAGGCATTATCAGTGCCACTGGGCGGGTGGGCTTAAGCACCATGGGGCCAGACAGTAATGGCCGTCAGGATCTACTGCAAACAGACGCTGCAATTAACTCCGGTAATTCGGGTGGCGCCTTAGTGAATACCCGTGGTGAATTAGTCGGCATTAACGCCGGCGCCTATCATTTGGGAACCTCGCAGGAAGGTTATGGCATCAGCTTTGCCATTCCCTATAAGCTGGCCAAACGGATCATGGATGAACTCATTACTCATGGTCGGGTAAAGCGCGGTTATGTTGGGATCTCAAGTGTACAAATCGACTCAGTCACCGCAAAGCTGCAGAACGATCAAGTATCGCAAGGCTTAGTGATTGAAAACATGGACAACAATGGACCAGCCGTCAAGGGTGGTTTACAACGGGGTGATTTGTTATTACAAATCAATGATAAGCCTATTAACAATGTTCGTGATGCCATGGACATCATTGCCGAAATGCAACCAGGTACAAAGGCGAAATTCACTATTTTGCGTGATGGTAAACAACAAGTGCATACCATTACGGTGGAAGAAGATACTCGGTTTAGTAAAGCTAATTCGCATTAATAAACAAAGGCACCCGAAGGTGCCTTTGTTTTATCTCAAAACTAAATAACTGTTATTCGGCTTTGATACGTTCAATCTGACCACCCAAAGCACGCAGTTTTTCTTCAATACGTTCGTAACCACGGTCGATATGATAAATACGATCGACGATCGTAGTACCTTCAGCAATAAAGCCTGCTAACACCAGACTAGCAGAAGCACGTAAATCAGTTGCCATTACCTGCGCACCGGATAACCGCTCGACGCCATGGCAAATGACCGTATTACTTTCGATTTCGGCATGCGCACCCATACGGATCAATTCGGGAATATGCATGAAACGGTTTTCAAAGATCGTTTCGGTGATCACACCAGTCCCTTCGGCCACCAGATTCAGCAGACTGAACTGTGCCTGCATATCGGTAGGAAAACCAGGATGTGGCGCAGTACGGAAATTCACTGCTTTCGGACGACGACCGTGCATATCGAGACTGATCCAATCCTCACCGATTTCAATATCCGCACCGGCTTCGGTGAGTTTGGCTAATACCGCTTCCAGTGTATCCGGGCGAGTATTTCGGCAGACAACTTTACCACCAGAGACGGCGGCAGCGATCAAGAAGGTACCGGTTTCGATACGATCCGGCAGCACACGATAAACACCGCCACCCAGTCGTTCAACACCTTCAATAACGATTTTATCACTGCCTGCACCGGTGATTTTCGCACCTAATGTATTCAGGAAATTCGCCGTATCAACGATTTCTGGTTCACGGGCGGCGTTTTCAATAATAGTCTTGCCTTCCGCCAGTGTGGCAGCACACATAATAGTGACGGTGGCGCCGACGCTCACTTTGTCCATAACAATGTGAGCACCTTTCAGGCGACCATTAACAGAGGCTTTAACGTAACCCTCTTCCAATGTGATCTTCGCGCCTAGCTGCTCAAGGCCATGAATATGCAGATCCACAGGCCGGGCGCCGATAGCACAACCACCAGGCAAAGATACTTGCCCCTGACCAAAACGCGCTACTAAAGGGCCAAGCGCCCAAATGGATGCACGCATTGTTTTCACGAGATCATACGGTGCACAGAAAATATTAACTGGCCCTGCATCCACATGTACGGAGCCATTACGTTCCACTTTGGCACCCAACTGACTCAGCAGTTTCATGGTGGTGTCAATATCACGAAGCTTAGGAACGTTCTGGATTTCTACTGGTTCTTCGGCCAGTAAAGCAGCAAACAGGATGGGCAGCGCCGCATTTTTGGCACCAGAGATAATGACCTCTCCGGTGAGCCGGGTTGGCCCCTGCACACGAAATTTATCCATAATGATGATTTCTCAAATATTCAGGTTTTATGAGGCGACATCCCGCCACTTAAAAACCGTTCAGTTTCCGATCGCGTTGCCACTCTTCTGGTGTGAACGCCTTGATACTCAGAGCATGGATAGCATTACTGGCAATTTGCTCGGTTAACGGAGCATAAATTGTCTGCTGTTTTTTAACCCGGCTCATACCGGCAAACAGTGTGGAAACGGCAATGACCTGAAAGTGGCCATTGTCACCCTGTACATATAACTCGTCCAGCGTGAGAGCGGCCCGAAGAATACTCTCAATCTCGGTGGGATGCATAATAATTTCTCGTTTATTGCAGGGAAACCAGATCGAACAGTGCACTGACGCCATACAGGGAAATCAGTTGCACTAATTCAGGTGAAGCACCTTGTATTGACAGGCGCTGATTATCCCGCTGACATGCTTGTGCCCATTTAACCAGGAACGCTACACCAGCGGAATCAATCTTATTAACAGAGCTAACATCAATGCTGTTCTGCTGAAACAACGTGATACGCTCAGGCCACCAGATAGCGACCTGAGATGCATCTAGGTTTTCCGTCAATTTCATGACTGCTTGCCAGATAATGTGGCTGGTTGACGATTATGTTCTTCCAGCATGCTGCTAACACTATCAATGCCTTTTTGGCGAATAGAACCACCCAATTCAGATTGTTTCGACGATAACAGACTCACGCCTTCAGCAATCATATCAAACACTTTCCATTCACCGGTTTTGCTATTTTTACGCAGTTGGAACACGACATTGATTTCTGGTTTTTCTGGATCCAATACTGTCACTTTCACTGAAACTTCTTTTTTCTCATCCAGCGGTTGGCTGGATTCAACTTTTATCTGCTGCTTGTCATATTTACCCAGCGCGTCGGCATAGGTCGCAACAATATAATCAGTAAAGGCTTTAACAAAACGCTCCCGTTGCGGAGGTGTTGTATTTTTTAGCTCTTGCCCAATCACTTTGTAGGCCGCGAATTTGTTATCTACATATGGCAACAACTCTTCACGGACAATCGTGCGCAGGTGATTCGGGTCTTGTTTTACTTGTGGTGCATCGTGCTCAAGACGGGTAAAAGTCTTGCCTGCAGCATCTTTCACCAGCGAATATGGATCTTGTGCGTTAATGGCAAATGACTGTGCTGAAAACAGCATCAACAGAACAGTTGCACTACGGCTTAACCACTTCAACATTGCGTGACTCCTTAAACTTTTACTTATTCGTATTTTCTGCGGCTGAAGTCTGATTACCAGACTTACCATTCGACTGCCCGTAAACAAATTTACCAATCAAGTCTTCCAGCACTAATGCTGATTTGGTGTCCGTGATCGAATCACCATTCTTCAACATCGAGGTACCCATCTCTTCATCTGAAAAACCAGGTGTCAGCGCGATATATTGTTCACCTAATAAGCCAGATGTTCTGATGGCCGCGGTGCTGGTATCAGATAGCTGGTTGTATTTACTATCGATCTGCATTTCTACTTTTGGTGTAAAGGTTTTAGCGTCGATAGAAACATTCGCAATGCGCCCCACCACCACGCCGCCAATTTTGACCGGCGCCCGAACTTTCAGGCTGCCAATGTTATCAAAACTGGCATACACGGCATATGTATCACCCTGACTGCCAAAGCTCAATCCGGCTACTTTCAGCGCCAACATTACACCGGCAAAAATGCCGGCCAACATGAAACATCCCACCAGAAACTCAACTTTACTGAACTTCATCGTACTCACCTGAACATGACAGCTGTCATTACAAAATCCAATCCTAATACCAGCAACGAGGCATGAACTACGGTTCGCGTAGTCGCCTGACTGATCCCCGCTGCCGTAGGCAGACTATCGTAACCATTAAACAATGCGACCCAGGTAACGGCCAGTGCAAAAACAATGGCTTTATAGATCCCCTGGACAATATCTTTATCCCAATCTACCGATGCTTGCATGGATGACCAGAAACCGCCTTCATCCGCGCCCAGCCAATCAACCCCCACCAGCTTGCCACCAATGATGCCGATAAAACAAAACATCAGAGATAACAACGGCAGGCTGATCGCGCCAGCCCAAAAACGAGGTGAAACAATCCGTCGTAATGGATCAATCGCCATCATTTCCAAACTGCTTAATTGTTCGGTCGCCTTCATTAACCCAATTTCTGCCGTTAATGCTGAGCCCGCACGCCCTGCAAATAATAGAGCGGTGACAACCGGCCCCAATTCACGTAATAAAGAGAGCGCCACCAGCGGGCCTAACGAGGCTTCAGCACCGAAATCCACCAGCACCCGATAACCTTGTAAGCCAAGCACCATGCCGATAAATAAGCCCGATACCAAAATGATCAATACGGACTCGACACCCACAACATAAAGTTGCTGGATCAATAAGGGAAAATGTTTTCTTGGTTCCGGACGGCCAATCAATGCCTGATACAGCATGATACCCGCGCGCCCGATAGCCGTTAGGCTCTGAATGCCACGTCGTCCGAGACGACAGATAAAATCCACCAACATTTACAATTCCTGTAACAATTCAATGGCTGGATAGTGGAACGGTACCGGACCATCCGGTAACCCCTGGACAAACTGCACTACTTCCGGATTACCTTCCCGGCGTAGCTCCTCGGGTGATCCCTGCGCCACAATCTGATGGTTAGCAATCAGATAAACATGATCGGCAATACTCATCACCTCGGCGACATCATGCGACACAATTACCGAAGTAATACCCAGCGATTGGTTTAACTCACGGATCAATTTGACCAACACCGCCATCGTGATCGGATCTTGCCCGGCAAATGGCTCATCATACATGATCAATTCTGGATCTAACGCAATAGCGCGCGCCAGCGCTGCTCGTCGAGCCATACCGCCGGACAGTTGTGATGGCATCATCTCTGCTGCGCCACGTAAACCCACTGATTCCAGTTTCATTAACACCAAGGTGCGAATGATCTCTTCCGGCAAACGCGTATGTTCGCGTAACGGATACGCCACGTTGTCAAACACACTCATACCACTGAACAATGCGCCACTTTGAAATAACATGCTCATTCGTTTACGAATGTCATACAGTTCGCGCCGTTTCAGTTTGGGAATATCAATCCCGTCAAACAGGATCTGCCCTTGATCGGGTTTGATCTGACCGCCAATCAGCCGCAGTAATGTCGTTTTACCGATCCCGCTCGGCCCCATCAGGGCGGTAATTTTGCCTTTCGGAATGTCCAGACTGATATTGTCGTAAAGTAACCGTTCGCCGTGGCTAAAACTCAAGCCCCGGATCTGGATCAATGAATCACTCACGCAACCTCCGCTGATAAACTTCTGTCGGCCATTGTATATGCTGAAAATTATCGTCGCCAATCAAACAGCTTCCATCGAACCTGTTTTCAGGCAAAAAAAGTGCCGTTATCGCTTCTGGGCCGAGGTTTTCATATAATGGGTTCTTGTGCAATACGCTCAGAGGACCGTCAATGCCAACTAACTTCGATTTTCGCCAGTCCGCCCAACGTGTTTTACGCCTTGAATTGCAGGCGATTGAAGGGCTGCATCAAACACTGGATGAACAATTCACGCAAGCTTGCCAGCTGTTATTTTCCTGCCAGGGCAAAGTGGTCGTCATCGGAATGGGTAAATCAGGCCATATCGGTCGGAAGATGGCCGCCAGTTTCGCCAGCACTGGCACGCCGGCATTTTTCGTTCATCCGGGCGAAGCCAGCCACGGCGATTTAGGCATGATCAGCAGCAATGATATCGTCATTGCTATCTCGAACTCCGGTGAAAGCAACGAAATCTTAGCCGTATTACCAGTGATTAAACGCTGGGGCATTCCGCTGATCTGTATGACCAGCCGTCCAGAATCAACCATGGCAAAAGAAGCGGATATCCACCTGTGCCTGCACGTTGAACAAGAAGCCTGCCCGCTAGGTCTGGCCCCCACCTCCAGCACCACCGCCACATTAGTGCTTGGTGATGCCTTAGCCGTGTCACTGCTGGAAGCGCGCGGTTTTACCCCGGATGATTTCGCTATGTCTCACCCTGGTGGAGCACTGGGCCGCAAGTTATTGCTGCGTAATGCCGATATCATGCATCAGGGCGAACTATTACCCACCGTATCAGATAAAGCGACAGTCAGCGAAGCCTTGTTAGAAATGAGCCGCAAAGGTCTGGGTATGACAGCGATTCTGGATACGCAAGGCACATTGGCAGGTATTTTCACCGACGGTGATTTACGTCGTATACTGGATCAACAACTGGATATACACACCACACCGATCACGAAGGTCATGACGGCCAATTGCATCACGGTGCCAGCTGAAATGTTGGTCGCGCAGTCGGTTAAACTGATGCAAGAGCGAAAAATTAACGCCTTGATCGTGTTAGACAAACAGCGTCATCCTGTCGGTGCGTTTAACATGCATGATGTACTGAAAGCTGGAGTAGTATGAGCGATTACACTGACACGCCCTACGGACCGGTTGCAAACCAGATCCTGACATTAGCCGCCAAGATTCAATTGCTGGTGTGTGATGTTGACGGCGTATTGTCCGATGGCCGGATCTATATGGGCAATGCGGGAGAGGAACTAAAAACATTCCACACCCACGATGGCTTTGGTATCAAAGCCTTACTGAATGCCGGAATTGATGTCGCCGTGATCACAGGTCGGAATTCACAAATTGTTCAACGCCGGATGCAAGCGCTTGGTGTGCAGCATATTTATCAAGGGCAAGGCAATAAGTTACCTGCATTTGAAGACCTGCTGGATAAACTGGACCTGATGGCATCACAAGCGGCCTACATCGGTGATGATGTCATTGACCTGCCAGTGATGCACAGTGCAGCATTAGGTATTGCGGTCGCCAATGCACATCCCTCGGTATTACAACAAGCCGATTTAGTCACCCGAACCCGAGGTGGCGAAGGTGCAGTACGTGAAGTTTGTGATTTGCTCTTACAAGCTCGCGGGCAACTCGAAAGCGCACAGGGGACTTCAGTATGATCAATCGGCAAACAGGCCTGATTATACTGCTGTTTGCAGTGTCATTACTGGCATGGCGGTGGTCATCACAGGATGACAACGGTAATACTCAGGTGAAAAAGAAAGATGTTTCACTGCCCAGTTTTACCGCCACCCATTTGCACAGCTGGCGTTACACTGCCGATGGCAAATTGATGGATATCCTGACCGCCGAACAAGCATTGTATTATGAATACAATAAAATCACCGATGCACTGCATCCGGTATTACAAACCTTTGAACTTAACGGGCAAACTGCCTGGAATATTTCCGCCAAGACCGGACAAATGTTTGGCAATGACCGTATTGTCTTGCGCGATAATGTCGTGATTAAAAATCACAACCCGGCGTTAAATGTCGATCAAATGCAAACCTCATATCTGGATATGGATATGAACACACGCCAGGTAACCAGTGATAAACCGGTGACGATCGATAGCCCGGATTATCATGTGCAAGGTGTCGGTTTACATGCAGATCTCAAAACCAAACGCTACCAAATTTTGGAACAAGGCCATGCCACTTACTTTACGCCACGTTAGTTTCGGCTTGTTATTCTTGCTTTCTGTCAGCACTTTGCAAGCCAAAGAGTCTGATTATAAGCAACCGGTGTCTATTGACTCAGGCAGTCAACAAGCCGAGATGAACGAAAACAAAGCCACATTTTTGCAAGATGTTGTCATCACACAAGGCTCGATCATTATCCATGCCGACAAAGTCGTCGTATTACGCCATACCAAAGGCGATGATGAAATGATTGCCACTGGCCGCCCGGCAACCTTCTTCCAGATCCTGGACAATGGCAAACCGGTCAATGCCAGTGCCAGTGAATTGCGCTACCAATTAAAAGATCGCCTAGTCACTCTGACCGGAAAGGCAGAACTGAAACAGAATGACAATCAGGTGAACGGTGATGTGATCCGCTATGACATTCAGAAACAGCAGATGATCGCCCAAAGTAGTGGCAAAGGTTCCCGTGTGAAGACTATTTTCCTTCCACAGGAAATCGACGAATTTAATAAAGCAGGCAAACCTTAATTCTATGGCACTTTTGCAAGCAAGCGGCCTGAAAAAAAGCTACAAAGGCCGACAAGTAGTACAAAACGTCAGCCTGCAGGTAGCAACCGGGCAAGTGGTCGGTCTGCTAGGCCCGAATGGTGCGGGTAAAACGACCTCATTCTACATGATTGTTGGGCTGGTACCGCAAGATGGCGGCACCGTCACCATCGATCAGCTCGATATCACCGCCATGCCAATGCATCAGCGGGCGCGGCACGGTATCGGTTATCTACCACAGGAAGCGTCGATCTTTCGTCGTCTGACCGTGGAGGAAAACCTGCTGGGCGTATTACAACTGCGTAGTGAACTCAGCCGTGCCGAACAGCAGGAAAAGGTAGAAGCACTGCTGGAAGAGTTCCACATTGGGCATATCCGTAAAAACACCGGGATGAGCCTGTCTGGTGGTGAACGCCGCCGCGTTGAAATTGCCCGGGCACTCGCCGTGGAACCACGCTTTATTCTGCTGGATGAACCGTTTGCTGGCGTTGACCCGATTTCGGTCATTGACATCAAACGGATCATTGAACATTTACGTGATCGTGGGCTTGGCGTATTAATTACTGACCATAATGTACGTGAAACCTTGGATGTCTGCGAAAAAGCATATATTGTCAGCCACGGCAATCTGATCGCCGAAGGGACACCAGCAGACGTATTGCAAAACGAACACGTTAAACAAGTTTATCTGGGTGAAGGATTTACCCTGTAAAAAGTGTGTCTATGGCAGTAATCAGCCATAATTAAATCGCGGTCAGTCAGTGGGCGCATTTTTTGGTAGCCTAATGGCTTACCCCTGACACCGACATGGAAATTAGAGATAAGGACACATCCACGTAGATGAAGCCGACCTTACAGTTGCGTCTTGGCCAACAACTTGCCATGACCCCACAATTGCAACAAGCAATTCGTCTGCTGCAACTGTCCACTTTGGAATTACAGCAGGAGATCCAGCAAGCGATTGATGCAAATCCTTTGTTAGAACAAGAGGATGATGCCGATATCGCGACGCCGGAAATGCCTGATGATGAAGATTTTACCCCACCGGACAGCAGTGAAGAGATGGCACAGGCACAAGAAAATATGCCTGAAGAGCTGCCTATGGACACCACTTGGGATGAAGTGTATTCCGCCTCCGGTTCTTCATCCTCCGGCAGTGGTCTGATGAACAGTGATGATGAACCCGTGTATCAGGGGGAAACCACCGAAACATTACAAGACTATCTGCTGTGGCAAATGCGGTTAACGCCGTTCAGTGATCAGGATGAAGCGATTGCCTTAACAATTATCGATAGTATCGATGAGTCCGGTTATCTAATCACCTCTTTGGATGAAATCCTGTTGGCGGTTAACGTCAACAATACCGATGAATCAATAGAAATCGATGAAGTCGAGGCCGTCTTAAAACGTATTCAACATTTTGATCCCATTGGCGTCGCTGCCCGCTCGGTACAAGAGTGCCTGCTGATCCAATTAAATCAATTCAGTGCCGATACCCCCTGGTTAAATGAAGCCCGATTGGCTATAAAAGATCATATGGATCTGCTGGGCGCACGTGATTACCGGAATCTGGCACGCAAGCTACAGTTAAAAGAAAATGAGCTGAAAGACGTATTAGATCTCATCCAGACGCTGGAACCGCGCCCCGGTAGCCGGGTCATGCCAAGCGAATCATCGTATGTGATCCCCGATGTTTCAGTTTTGAAAAAACATGGCCGTTGGGTCGTTGAACTCAATCCCGATGCGATGCCAAAAATCCGCATCAATGAAACTTATGCCTCGATGGCGCGTCATGCACGCAATAGCAGCGACAGCCAATTTATTCGCTCTCATCTGCAGGAAGCGAAGTGGTTCATTAAAAGTTTAGAGAGTCGTAACGAGACCTTGCTGAAAGTGGCGAATTGTATTGTGCAGCAACAACAAAACTTTTTTGAATACGGCGAAGAAGCCATGAAACCCATGGTTCTCAATGACGTAGCCGAAGAAGTAGAGATGCACGAGTCGACAATTTCGCGAGTTACTACACAAAAATTCATGCATACACCGCGTGGCATCTTTGAACTGAAGTATTTTTTCTCTAGTCATGTTAATACTGATAGCGGCGGAGAATGTTCTTCGACTGCAATTAGAGCACTCATTAAAAAATTGGTCGCGGCAGAAAACCCGGCCAAACCGTTAAGCGACAGCAAGATCGCAGACTTGCTGACGGAACAAGGCATTATGGTGGCACGAAGAACGATCGCAAAATATCGCGAATCATTATCCATACCACCATCAAGCCAGCGCAAACGCCTGCTGTAGGCCAACAATAAGGAAGACGTATGCAAATTAACCTGTCGGGTCACCATGTAGAAGTAACTGATGCACTGCGTGATTATGTCACCAGTAAATTTTCTCGTTTAGAGCGTCACTTTGAGCACATCAATAATGTTCAGGTTACCTTAACAGTTGAAAAGCTGAAGCAAATCGCTGAAGCCAAGCTGAACGTCAACGGCGGTGAAATTTTCGCCAATGCGGAAGAAGACAGCATGTACGCCGCTATTGATGCCTTGATGGACAAGCTGGATCGCCAGATCATCAAATACAAAGAAAAATTATCCAGTAAGTAATTATGTTAATTTCTGAAATCTTGTCTGCGGACTGCACGCGAAGTGCAGTCCCATGCAGTAGCAAAAAACGTGTATTAGAAATCATCAGCGAACTCGCCGCTCCCCGTCTGGGATTGGATGAACAAAAGCTCTTTGATAGCCTGCTGGCCCGAGAAAAAATGGGTACCACAGGCATTGGTGGTGCCATTGCGATCCCGCATGGTCGTATTCCCGATGGTTATCCGGTTACCGGTGTGTTACTGACACTGGAACAACCGATCCCGTTTGATGCGATTGATAATCAACCGGTTGACCTGCTGTTCGCCATGCTGGTGCCGGAAAGCGAATGTAAAATCCATCTGAAAACACTGGCCCTCGTGGCTGAAAAATTTAATGATAAGAACTTCTGTCGTCAGTTGCGTCTGGCTGAATCAGACGAAGCGTTATATCAACAAATGATCAATGGATGATTATCGATGAAACTCATCGTCGTGAGTGGTCGCTCAGGTTCCGGAAAAACTATCGCCTTACGCGTGCTGGAAGACCTGGGTTATTACTGTGTAGACAACCTGCCAGTCTCGCTGCTGTTTCAGCTGGTGGCAGAGTTACGCGGCAAATATGACCAGATCGCGGTGAGCATCGATGTCCGTAATCTCCCCGTGCAAGCTGATGAACTGATTTCTATTCTGGATCAAATCCGGCAACATCAGGATCTGCAGTTCTCGAATTTCTTCTTTGATGCTGACAATGCCACCTTGCTGAAACGCTATGGTGAAAGTCGTCGTCTGCATCCACTTTCCAAACAACAATTAACTCTCGAACAAGCCATTCATCAGGAAACCAACCTGCTGGCACCGCTGTCTTCGAATGCGGACTTACGTATTGATACCAGTCATCTGAGTATTCATGATCTCAGCGAACAGATCCGTGAACGTGTGCTCGGCAAAAAAGAACATGAATTGGTGATGGTGTTTGAATCGTTTGGTTTTAAACACGGTATCGCGAAAGATGCCGACTTTGTCTTTGATGCCCGCTTCCTACCGAATCCGCACTGGATCACTGAACTCAAGCCACTAACAGGCTTGGATGAGCCGGTGCAACGTTACTTGTTATCACAGCCGGATGTAGTGAAATACATCAACCAATTGATCAGTTTATTGGAAACCTGGTTACCGCAGTTAGAACGCAACAACCGTAGTTATGTCACCGTAGCTATCGGTTGTACCGGCGGTCAACATCGCTCAGTGTTTATCGCCGAACAGCTGGCCAACCATTTTCTGGTGTTGGGTAAAAACGTACAGCGCCGCCACCGCACACTGGAGAAACAGCATGCCCCGGGTTGAAAATCAGGTTTCCGTTATCAACAAGCTTGGCTTACATGCTCGCGCGGCAATAAAACTGGTGCAACTAGTTGCCAATTTCAAAGCAAAAATCACGCTCTGTAACGGCGAAAAACAAGGTAGTGCTGATAGTGTCGTCGGTCTGTTAATGCTGGAAGCAGCACAAGGGCAAACCATTCGCGTGATCTGCGAAGGACCGGAAGCCATTGAGGTCATGGAGGCGGTACAGCATCTGTTCGAAGCCCGCTTTGATGAAAATGAATAGAAACACTATCTAAGCTGCCGGATGTGGTTGCAGCGCTTTCAGTAATACCTTAATTTCCGGCCGTTGCCGATCCTGCACTCTGATCGCTGCATGTAAACGACGCCACAACCCCTTCCCTAACGATTTAGACACCATCAACTGCTGGGGTTCAAATTCCTGACAAACCCAGTCAGGTAAAACCGTAATCCCCCACCCAGCCGCCACCATCTGCGTCAACATCAGCGTGTTATCCACCATTTTAATTTGTTTGGGTTTCAGCCCAACCGGCTGCATAAAATGCCGCATTACATCTAAGCGCTGCGGCTCAACCGGATAAGAGAGCAAAATTTCGTCGCTCAAATGGGCCGGTGTAATCATCGCTTCCTGCATCAATCTATGCGTCACTGGTAACACCAGACGCATCTCAAACTCAAACAACGGCGCATAAAAAATCCCTTCACTGGGCAACAAATCAGCCGTCAACACTACATCCACCTCGCCGGCTAACAAGGCTTGCTGTGGCTCAAAACCTTGTTGATTCGCAAAGGTCAGCTCTAATTCCGGATACAGCCGCTGGATCTGCTGTAACGCTGGAGTCAGCCAACGAATACAGCTGTGGCACTCCACCGCCAGACATAATTGCGCTGGCGGCTGCTCACCGCGTAAATCACAGGCTAAGGCATCGATCTGTGGTAACACGGATTCTGCCAAGGCCACCAGCTTCATCCCGTCTGCCGTGAAACGCAGGGGCCGGCTTTTCCGCAAAAACAGCGGTCGCGCCAGCCGCTGCTCCAATTCTGTCAGTTGATGTGATAACGCCGACTGGCTGATATGCAAAGTACCCGCGGCTGCCGCTAACGACCCCTGACTTTTTAATGCCAATAAGGAACGAAGATGTTTCAGTTCAAACATGAAAAACCTGCAAGTTGCGGATGAAAAATTTGCACTGGTGATCAGTAAGGTAACGCGGAAATATAGACATGTAAACATCTAGACGGCCAAAAGGAATGGACATGACTTATACTACGCATACACTCGGCTTTCCTCGCATCGGGTTGCAACGCGAACTGAAAAAAGCGTTAGAAGCCTATTGGGCTGGCGAGATCGAGCAAGAAACATTACAAAAAACTGGGCGGGCATTACGTCATCGTCACTGGTTGTGGCAACAACAAGCCGGTGTTGATTTACTGCCAGTCGGTGATTTCGCTTGGTACGATCAAGTGCTGACCACCAGCTTGCTGGTTGGCAATGTGCCAACACGCCATCAAAACGACGATGGCAGTATTGATCTGGACACCTTATTCCGCATTGCTCGTGGTCGTGCGCCAACCGGGACACCCGCGCCCGCCGCCGAGATGAGCAAATGGTTTAATACCAATTACCATTATTTAGTGCCGGAACTTCAGGCTGAGCAAAGCTTTGAACTGCGTTGGACGCAATTATTTGAGGAAGTGGAAGAGGCGTTAACTGCTGGCCATAAAGTCAAACCCGTCTTACTGGGACCACTGAGTTATCTGTGGTTAGGAAAAACCAAAGGCACTGATTTCGACAAGCTCACCTTGTTGCCACAATTATTACGGGTATATCAGCAAGTTTTACAAAAACTGGCAGCACAAAAAATTGAGTGGGTACAAATCGACGAGCCCATTCTGGTGCTCGATCTCCCCGAGGAATGGCAGCAGGCCTATTTATCGGCCTATGCGCAACTACAAAACCCAGATTGCAAGTTACTACTTACTACCTATTTTGGCGGTATAATGCACCAGCTGAACTGGTTACCGAACATCACCGTCGATGGTATCCATCTTGATGCAGTCAGCAGCAGTCAGGCCGATCTGGCGGCGACATTACAGGCTATTCCAACCCACTGGCAACTCTCTTTGGGCGTGATCAATGGTCGCAATATCTGGCGTGCCGACCTCCAGAGTATTTATGCTCAGTTGAGTGCAATAAAAAAATCACACCCGAATTTCTGGTTAGGCACCTCTTGCTCATTACTGCACAGCCCATTAGATCTGAATGCAGAAACTAAACTCGATGCGGAAGTAAAAAGCTGGTTTGCCTTTGCGCGCCAGAAATGCACCGAGTTACATCTGTTGCAACGCACTCTGCGCCAGCCAGACGATCAGAAAATGCTGACCCTACAAGCCTACAGCGCCCCACTACAACAGCGCAAACTCTCAACCCGAGTACAAAACCAAGCGGTGCAATCTGCCGTTGCCGCAATTAAACCGTCCGACGCAGAACGAGCATCCGCCTATCCACAACGCGCAACATTACAACAAGATCGTTTCCAACTACCGGCGTGGCCAACCACCACTATTGGTTCTTTTCCACAAACCAGCGAAATTCGCTCATTACGCCGTAGTTATAAGCAAGGCACTATCGATCTGGCGACTTATGAACAAGGCCTGCAGCAAGAGATCGCTTATGCGGTCGCGGAACAGGAACAGATCGGGCTGGATGTGCTGGTGCACGGTGAACCTGAACGTAATGACATGGTGGAATATTTTGGTGAGCAATTAACTGGCTATGCGTTTACTCAAAATGGCTGGGTGCAAAGTTATGGCTCCCGTTGCGTAAAACCACCAGTGATCATCGGTGATATTGATCGACCAGAACCGATGACTGTACGCTGGAGCCAATACGCCCAATCGCTGACCGAAAAGCCGATGAAAGGTATGTTGACCGGCCCGTTGACTATGTTGTGTTGGTCATTTCCACGGGAAGATATCAGCCGAGAAACCATGGCGTTACAGCTAGCTCTGGCCTTACGCCACGAAGTACAGGATCTGGAACAGGCCGGTATTGGGATTATCCAGATCGATGAACCCGCATTGCGTGAAGGCCTGCCATTACGCCAGCAAGATCAAGCCGCTTATCTGGATTGGGCGGTACGGGCATTCAAACTCACCGCCGGGGGGGTAGCCGATAGTACCCAGATCCACACGCATATGTGTTATTGCGAGTTTGGTGATGTGATGTCATCGATCATTGCGCTGGATGCCGATGTGATCACGCTGGAAACGTCTCGCTCCGACATGGAGTTGTTAGACACCTTCCATCATCAGGCTTATCCAAATGGGATCGGCCCTGGGGTCTACGATATCCACTCACCCAATGTACCGGACGTAAAATGGATGACGCAGCTGCTGCAAAAAGCACAGCAACATTTGCCGGTAGAACGACTCTGGGTGAATCCGGATTGTGGCCTGAAAACCCGTGGCTGGCCGGAAACACAGGCCGCGCTGAAAAACATGGTTAACGCGGCCCGTTGTTTACGAGAGCAAATAACACAATAAATCGCGACGACCCGTCAGCCGACATTGGGTTGACGGGTTCACTCCGATTCGCCAGACATGCTACCCTGTGGACCTCTATGGTTGTCATCAACCATCTTATTATTGGGGATCAATATGCTGTTCTGGAATGCCAATCCTATTTTGGTTCAACTCGGTCCGATTGCCGTTCATTGGTATGGCGCCTTATTTGCTGCCGGTTTCCTGCTCGGTTATCAACTGATGCAACGTATTTATCGCCAGGAAGGCCGACCAACCGAGCAACTGGACAAACTACTCACCTACATTTTTATTGGTACCGTGGTTGGTGCACGATTAGCACATACGCTGATCTATGAACCAGAATATTATTTGGCTCATCCGCTCGATATTTTAAAGATCTGGGAAGGTGGTTTAGCCAGTCATGGCGGTGGTATCGGCGTTCTGCTCGCGATCTGGTTGTTCGTACGCCAACATCCGGAAAATCGTTTTTTGTGGTTAGCCGATCGCTTAGCCATTCCAACCGCGCTGACCGGTTGTTTTATCCGACTGGGCAATTTCATGAACTCGGAAATTCTTGGTAACCCGACCGATGGTAGCTGGGGTGTAGTCTTCGAGCGTATTGATAACCTACCCCGTCATCCGGTGCAGTTATATGAAGCCGCTTGTTATTTCATCACCTTTGTATTTTTATTCCTGCTGTTCCGTGGCAATAAAAGCAAACAACCAGGTTTTTTGTTCGGTCTGTTTCTGGTGTTAATTTTCAGTGCCCGTTTTGTTCTGGAGTTCTTCAAGACACCACAAGCAGCCTATGAAGCCGGTAATTTGATCACGGTGGGACAATGGCTGAGTGTGCCATTTGTAATCGTTGGTATTATTCTGGTTCTGTTATCTGGCAGGAAAAAAATCCGCTAATTTTGACCGTCTCGGCAGTGCGTCTGTTGTTCACACAGAAGCACTGTCGGATGTGGCAGTTTCAACCGTTATCCCGCGAACAGAGAATCAGGAACACAATCTACTCCTGATTATCAAGCATGTCCCAGCACGGATTTACCTTACTTGAACTGATGACAACCCTGGCTGTTGGCGCCATTTTATTACTGATTGGCGTACCAGGTGTACAGTATTTACTTGCGGATACAGCGGTACAAACAGAAGCCTTTTCATTGCATACTGCCTTACACCACGCCCGAAGTCAGGCTATTGATACTGGTGAATATGTTATTGCTTGTCTGGCTAATGAGCAGGAGCAGTGCGTAAAAAACGGCTTCTCACACATCTTGCTATTCAGCGATATCAACCGCGACCGACAACTCACAGCTGGTAATGATGGCGATACGATCCTGTTCCGCGGCTCGCCTTTCCATCAGCTAACCGTTACCACTAACCAAACGCAGTTCGTCTTTCAACCCGATGGCACACAAGCGGGGACACCAGGTTCAATTACCCTCTGCGGACATGGTATAACCAACGGAGTAGCTATCATTGTTGCGATGAGTGGTCGGGTCCGACGACAAGAGATCTCCTGCCCATAATGCTCCGAGGTCTTAATACTCTGTTTGATATTCAGATATTTTCCGTGGCTTCATTCCGTCAGATAACAGGATACCGACCTTTGAACACTGTCCATCAACATCCGCGATAATCCCTGTCATCCATAACTGATGTGCAGATGCTTGATACACGACACCCAGATTTTCCAGTAATTGATCATGGTATTGCGTCACTACCGAAGAACGTTCACTGAACAAACCTGATTGCAGATCTAACCGGTATAATTGCGTCGTCCCGATCGAATGACAGCCCGACTGATTACCATCGAGCGGAGAAAACGACGTAAACCAAACCTGACCCGCGACCACATAACCATTTCCAAATACTTTTTCTTGTGGTTGCTTCAAATCAACATACCAACCCGACGAAAAATTAGCGTTATCAGCAACTAACCCCGTATTGTTTATCTTTTGCAAAGTATCGAGCGTTAACACTGATGTCGCTACTTGTGCTTTTTTATACGGGGTCACCTGCCGATCGGCTAAGGCAAAATAGTAGTTTGGTAGCGGGTCATGTTGATCAGGATGAGCGCGATCACCACTGCCCAGTAAAACCCAATCTGCAGGCACCTCTACAGCCGCTTGTTTTCCGGTTTCTATTCTGACTACGGAGCGAACTATCACCGGCTGGCCAAAAAATTGCCGGACACCCGCAATCGTTTCATTCTGTGCCGACCCTAATGCCGCCAGTTTTGTCATGCGCCAATCAGAAAAATCACCCACCATGTCCAAACGCCAAACATTACCACCAGTATCCGCGGCATACAGACGATCGGTTGTTCCATCCTGATCACTATCCAGCAGAGCCACATCAGCAGGAATGGCATCTGTCAGCGGCGCCTGTAAATTATTCAGGCTGTCAGCATCAGAACTGATCGAAAACAGTTTTGCCCCAGAATCAGCATCAATTATATAAATAGCCCTACCATGTTGTGCTGAAGAAGTAGATCCATGATCTTTTTGTGGATCGTAGCCACCACCAACAACCAGAATGGGCCTTTTCTCAGAACCATGACCAGAGATATACGCTAATTGCGGTGTCGACCAGGTTTCACCTAATAATTTATATGTTCCATCTTGAGCATCACCGCTTATTTTCCATTTCAATGCCGGGTGAGCGGGATCGGTCAAATCCAAGGCATAATAACTACGCCCGCCTCGTCGCAAGCCAAAGAAAACCCACAGTCTATCGCCCTCATCGGACTCAATGATGCCATCATTATCTTTATCGTCATGAAACACGCTGATTTCGCCATCCAAGCCATACTGATGAATACGAAATTCAGCTGGCGACGATGCAGTAACACGAGACAAAAACTCAGCCGGAATAAATGCCCATGCCTCATCCAATGTATTGCCTGCATCGTTGAATAAATGCAACACTCCGGCATTAGTACCGACCAATAAGCGCCGGTCAGTGCCTTTATGCTGATGACCATAATCCAGTACCCGAGGCTGATTATGCATACTGTCGCCAAGAAACCGCGGGATCTTACTCAACACATCTCCAGATAATGAATTTAATGGCGCTGGCCCATCACCCGTATTACTTAACAATTGCCGGGATGTCTTAACGCCAAGCATGGCGTTAACATCATTCGCCGCCGTTTGATTTACAACTGACGATGACCAGAAGCTACGCGCGTTATTGAGTAATTTTCCAGTGCAGTCAAATACCGGCTCACCATTGCGATCTGTTATTTGTCCATCGGTTGATAGCTTGAATTTTTTGAGCTCACCTTGCCAACCATGTTCAGACTGATAGCTAAACATCGAAAGATAAACATGCTCATCAGCAACAACCGGCGACATAAAAGAATAAGAATGCATAAATTGATTTTCCGTCGACCAAAGCGCAGCATCATCGCTCTTTGCAAACGGTGATAGACCTATTCCCACAAACATGAGAACAACAGCTATCCAATTTAAGTATCGTTCTTTTATCATTCTGGTCGGAACCCTGATAATGAAATTAAAGGTAGTTCAAGCGTGGTAACAGCCGCTATTTTTGCAGTGGGACTCGCGGAGTTCAGTAACGAAAGATCGGCATAACGACAACGACGGAGCACATTATTACTACTAGCCAGACCCGTTCGACCACAAGCAGTCTCATAACGAACGTCAAGTCGGTATCTGTTATTATTAGTTGTCCATGTCAGTATGGAATTCACCGGCAAAGACGCGATGTTTTGCAATACATCGCTTTGTAACCAAACGGTTTGCAAACCGGCATCAATTTCAGCAATCTCATTAAATCGATGGCTAGTTGCTGCACTCATTTGCATTTGCTCCCGGCTCCACTGCATAACTGAAAGCGCCATCAGCGTCAGCGGCAACATCAAAACTAATGCGATCACCAGTACCATTCCCCGTTCACGAACATGGCGCATTAATGTGTCACCTCAGCGCGGGCATTCCGAAATTGCACACTTGATTGCAGTAGAAGACGTTGATAATTGTCGTTAAATGGTGGTAATGATAAATCTCCAAGTTGGTAGCTTTGCTCATTTCGATAACCAATGGAACGCTCCTGTGCTCGAAGTAGCAGAAACACTCTGATCCCTGTTATCGCAAAAGTATTCCAAATCGCCGGAGAAATTTTTTCAGGGGGAAGATACCTATCGGCAATGCCATCTGCAGGTATCGAGTCATCGACCGCGAGCAAGATCCGTATCTTCTCAACACTTTGGACTAGCGGCAGACTATAAGTGGCTCGCATCTGATCCGTCAGTTGGATCAGTCTTAATTCGGGAACACCATCTACTTCCTGTACATAATAAACATGGTGCTGATACTCCCAAATTTTCGCTCCCGCCAAATGTGTCACTAATCCATTGAGATCACGCTCCTTGCCAGCAAAAAATAGCGCTTGATTTACGTTACCAGCCAGATAAAAACGAAGAGGGTTCAGCGTCATATTCGGATAGTTGATCGGTGCGCCAACAACGCGTTTTAGTGCCAATACGTCACTGTCTGGTTGTAATTTAATATGCTGCAAGCAGCTCAAATCAGCATTTAATGCACCATTATGATTAGTGTGCCGAGCCAAAAAAGGACGTAATACACCATCCGCATCTGAAGAAGGAAATGTACCACCACGAGCGCCCCGCTCATCGAGACAATCATTTCCCGCGGTCAATTTAACCATGGCGGAGACATCGTTGTTCAGACGTAATCCCTGCCCCGAATAATCCCCCAAAAAGCCAGTTTGACGCAGATCCTGCAATAACAGATTCATCGCCAGACGGCCATTTTCCTGTAATTCATTATAAGTTTGCAGTTGATGCGTATTATTCCGCGACATCACATACAACGAGAAAATCCCCGCCAATAAAAACAGACCGATCGTCGTAGCCAGCATCCACTCCAGTAAAGTAAACCCTCGAACTGGTTTCATAGCAGTGTCTGTAGCATAAATTGCCGACGCCCTATACCAGCATTACCACAGTCATTGTTTAATACTGGGAGCGTAGATGAGGACGCTGCATTGTGAATATACCAATTGATCGTCACAGTCGCCTGAATCAGGCGTTCCGCATGCTGACGTTGCAGATTCAAACAAACCAAGGCTGGAATAGACGCAAATGCAGAAGCCAAATGCTGTATCCAATCTGTCACCTCCTTTTGCACCAACCCATCAGTACAGCCAGTTTTTTTGTTGGTGCAAAGAGCTGAACTGCTTGCCACACTGTTGGCGTCAAACTCAAAATGATAAGCACTGCTGGCTGTCGGTAAGATGGATTGTAACCAGGCTGTTTTATCTATGCGTAATCGCTCCAAAACATCATTAACGGTATATACCGCCTGTGCATGCTGTTGCGATTCGTAAGAAAATTTGGCCGCGAAACCATACATTCCCGCCACCCCCAGCAAGCTGACGGTCAGGATCACCACACTGATCATCACCTCCAGTAGCGTGAATCCCTTCTGCCGAGAGATAGAGAATACAGATATCCGGTTGTTGGTCATCACCAATCACCAGCAACGTTCATGGCTGGTGCTATCACGTGAACCATCCTGTGCCAATGTTAATGTCTGGCATTCCGTGTCACTGGCTTGTGAGCCGATGGCGGTTGCGGTTAGTAGATAGGAAGAGGGAGTGACTGAAGCGGTGATGCGGTAAAACCCCTGTTCGGTGAGGTAACTATCCGCGCCGGAAACCAAATGAAGATTATTCAACGTTGTATATTGTTGTGCATGCAGGAAGAATTGTTCTTGCATGCCGGCCAGTTTCAACAACCCGATATGAGCATCAGAACGATGACTAACCCGCAAATAAGACTGATATGATGGATAAGTGATAACACTAAGGATCAGAATCATGACCATAGCTATCACCAGATCAGTGAGGCAAATACCTGCAGGTACTTTCATTATATTCTTCCCGAATACGCAACAAAGATGTTGATGACATTATTCTAAGAAGAGATTTTGAAGAATACTGCTGCCAGTTTCGACAGCAGCTGCAGTAAAAATAACAGGGATATTTTGAGTATTACCAGCAATCGCTCGCGCTTGGGGTGTGAACACCGGTTTGAGTCAGTGTATAGTTACCACACACATCTCCTGACATTGCACCAGTTGGTGTTAATGTCAAAGTGTAAGTAGATGCAGTGAATTGACCGTTATATTATAATAGGCAGCGCCACCTTCTTTAGGTACTGTCGAAAAAGGTAAATCCCCCTCACTTAAAGTAGAATCGTCTGTATTATTATAACGATCATGTGCAGTGTAATAACGTTCCATAAATTGCCCCAATTCCAGCACGGCACTTTTTGCCTCTTTATGGCGAGACGCCGTAACGTAATTGAGATAGCTTGGCACTGCAATACTCGTCAGAATGGCGATTATCGCTACCGTAATCATCACTTCCATCAAAGTGAAACCGGATTGATTTTGCATACTTTGCCTGCATATTCATCAAAACTTTGCCTCATCAGAAAGACAAGGCATCGTACTATTAATATTAGCGAATTTGACGCCAGGATTGGCGGCCCCATGCTTTTGATGAGCTAGCCTCTTCGATTGTTCGTATTGAACCATCATTTCCTGTACTGGTTTTAGTTTCACAATTGCCTGTACATTTAGTGCACTGATCACCAGTACATTTGCTATTGTCTATAATCGTGGATTGAGTTTGCATGCCAGTAGATTTTACACCACTGCCATAATCACTACCGATCTTATCATTTTCATCAATAACATTATCAGAATTAATCTTAAATGTAGAATATGTCAGTTGACCACCCGTAAATGGATCAATATCCATTACCCACGAATCACCACCAGAACCACAGCGAATTGCTGATGATGGGATAATAGAGGTCACAACCAGTTTACCATCGCTGACAATCAAATCATTGACAACACGTTCACCGTTGCCATTGGCTGATGATGGATACACTAAAGGTAAATACCATCCATATTTCACAGAGTAATCAACCAGATTATGTGAAATGATTCTGACATCAACGACATTTTTTGTACCACCAACGGTCACATTCGCACCAGCAGCAACTTCAGCAGTTATAGTTTGCCCAACTAAGTTATCCCTAATGATATTTGTTGTTTGATTATCATCAAGAACTCCGTACAAAGCTTCTATTCTCGGAGGTGAACCTAGCTGATTATCTTCTACAGAAAAATAACTCCCCGTTCCGAAGAGGACGAGCCTGCCACCATTAGGATGGCTTATAACCTGTGGTTTTGTAGTAATCGGCTGACGATTATTATCAGAGCAAATACTTCCTACCCCATCACACGCTGTAAATAACTTACTAACAGTAGCGGATGATGCGCCTGTATTCAGGTCAAATTTCCATAAGTTTCCCTTTAAATCACCGGCATAAACGTAGTCGGTAATACCATCACCATTGGCATCAATAGGGGCAGGAGAACTCAGACCATTTTTATCAGCTGTAGTTCCAGAACCTGTATCTATCTTAGATAAAATAGAACCATTGTTCAGATCTAAAATAAACAGAACCGCATGGCCATTTGTACTATTGTATCCGTTGGCAACAATAGCCACCCACTTACCGTCATTTAATTGAGTAATTGCAGGACGAGGAAGACTATAGCCCATATCTGCAGAGTCCGTTCCATCAAACTCCCACATTATTTTTGATTCATCGAATGATGCAGGATCAGTAATATCAAGTGCGAAAACGCTAGAACCTCCTGCACCTGTAGACCCTAATAGTATTGTCTTCCATTGCCCATTAAGGTAGGCATCTCCCGCTATTGGCGAACCATCTACATAATATAAATGTTTATCTCCATGATAATCAGGTGAAGATAATGCACTAAGGTAAGGAAGTACTATTGATGGAATATAGGCAAAATTCTCTTTGCCTGTTGATGGATCAAAACCATGCAACATTCCATCATTTGCTCCCACATACAATGCAGATGACTTAGTTTTTTTATTAACTAGAAAACTCGCATATTGAGCATGTCCAGGGGTAGAAGCAGAGGCAGCATCACCATAACCATAATCATCTGTATTACCCACAAATAATGGCGCTGAATTGACGATATCGCCTAATAATGTTGTTCTATCACGAAGCGCACCACCTCGTTGAATTTCTTGTGATTTATCACCTCGAATATAATTAAACCGTAAAAGACCACTACTACCACCAGTCATTGATGTTGGTGAACTAATTAATTGTGACTGCTGTGTCGGCGTTAACGCTAACCAATCAAAATCAAATTGAGCTTTCATATTTGCATCTAAATTATTCCAATCGAATGATTTAGCGCTATTATTTACCATTGTAAATAGCTTCCGGTCTGTTTCGGCTGGAAATGATGCAGACCATTTTTTATCATTTACCCCTCCCGCTGAAGTGAGGTCGTATGCATCCAAACGGCCACTCCAACCAGACTCAAAACCAGCTTGAAAAATCCAAGTGCCATTTTTATTTATATAGCTATTTGATGCAATCATGCTAAAAGAACCCTGAGCACTATCATTAATTTTTCCTAATGCAGCAGATAGTGCATTAACAAATTCAGTAGGGTTCGATGCGTTATAAAAAGAGCCATGTGAGTTGATAGCGGCATGCCACAAATCATCCGTTTTCTTATTTGTAGAAACATCTTCATCATTATTAGCAATAGGGTTTGTCCATACAGGATTACCACTGTCAATATCGGTTTGATTTAATGTCCCTGAAACACCAAAGCCCACAGTAAACTGAACAAGATGTTGCCACACAGCAACTGGATCACTAGGAGTAACCGAGACTTTATTATCAATATCTGTCGCTAGGTCATGATTCCAATAATACATCGCCACATCTGCCAGTGTATTCGCATATGTGTCTTTATATGGTGCCATTGGTAAATAATAATAGGGGGTTGCCGAACCAGGAATAGTAATATTCGGTCCGTTACTGTTATCAACATTTGGAGAAACAGAAAATGCAGTTGGGGTTACCGTATCTTTCGTCCAGTTACCATCCGTCATCATAATATTAAATGACTGTCGACACTGGCTAAATGCTGTTCCTGCAGTATTTGGGGTATCTGCCCAAGGGCTGCCCGTTACCTGACCTTGCTGGAAATATTGGCCTACATAATCCATCGCCGAACGAAGCGGTGTTTGTGCACCTGACGCTGCTGATAAGCCGTACAATGTAGTGTAAAATTTATAACGAGCACTGGACGTGCCACCTGTTTTGGAAAATACACGGATTGGCAGCTCTATTGCACCAATATTCGCTTTTCCATCAATAGTAGCTACGGTTTTATTAATTCTAGCGAGACCAACACGGCTAGTTTCACTGAGCTCAGCAAAAGCTAAGCCTATAAATGTTTTAGCAGCGTCTAAACGAGTACGGTAATACTTATACCAATTGCGATAGTTCTTTAATTCTTGAGCATAAGTACATGCACTTTTATCAGTACAATCGGTACGATAGCTGATAAGTTGGCCTGTTTTTGGATCATATTGACGGCTATCATATGATGGTATATTCGAATCAAGGATCACCAGCCCAGCATAGTTGTTCGTGTTTGAGTAATAGTTCGCGATAGTTTTATCACCAATTGCAGCACCACTGGTCGGCAAATATCTAAAATATTTACAGATATTTGATTGATTCATGGCTGTCGTCGTTGTCGCTGCTGAGAAAGTACCTACTACATTACTTGGTTGCGTTGGTGTTGTGGTTGTAAAATTTACGCTATAAGGTGAACCTCCTTTATTGGTTGTAGCTAAAGCCTGTGTTGTTTGTGCTGTTCCACCATTTAATTTATACGTGATAGTATCATTATTATTTTGTCTCGTTGTAATAGTTTCTAGCTTATCACATTGATATATGCCTGTTTGCGCATTCGATGCAACCCCCGAGCAATTAGATGTACAATTATTAGAGCTGGAAGAATAATAGGTATTGGTTGTTTTGGTATTACTTTTGTTTGTACAATAAAAATATTTAGAAGCATGCCCATTACCAAGACCATTACTATTTGCCCATGTTAATAACGCTGATGGCGATGTTGGTGGATTATATGTATATGTAGCGACCGTTGGTGTACAGACATATTGAGTCACATACGTACCATCCTTTAATACTTGTACATTACCACAAACTTGATTTGATATTTGAGTGTCTGCCCCTGCGCTTGTATCACAAACCTGGGTAATAGTATTGGTGTTTGCTTTGTATGGTTGAGTAACTTTACAATTAGAGTATGTTATATCCGTTTTTGTTTGTGCTGTTATTGTTGTTATTGTCGGATTATTGCATGTTTGAGTACCATCCGCTTTAGATGTACCATCATAATTAACCTGAGGTAGATAAGTGACTGATGGATTATAACTCAAGCGATTATAATTTGACGCATCACAAAGATAGGCATATGCCGAAGAGGTTAAACCATATTTTAACTTCATATCAGCGCGAATGTCGGTTCTTTGTGCACACGTTGATGCATCATCGGTCATATCAATGACTGGCGATTCGCCAGGTGGCGAGTCGTCTGGCAGATAGGTTCGATTCATTGATTCCGAATCATCCAGAGTAAACATGATGTTCGGTTCAACTTTACTCTGTGTAAATAATGGTTTTTGTGAAATAGTAACAGCATGGGCCTGCGATACAGAGGCAATTGCTGTAACAAAAATTATTATGGTCGGTTTCTTATTGATATACATATATTCTCCCGGCGTTTATTTATTGTTTAATTCGGTCGGCGATAAATACTTTGCACAACCACATCACTGGTGATTGAATTACCTCGTCCTCTGGCAGTAATCCGATACATATCTGGTGTATCTTTCTTTACTTTGCCCGCTTCTAATGAACCATCCGAAAACAAATTAGCGGGCAACTTTTCGACGATAGTTACGGGTGGTACAACTAATTTTGGCAACGCAGCTCCCTGATAGACGCGCAAGCCTCCAGCTACCACATTAATGTCTTTTCTGCTACCATCAGACGAATCATAAAAACCATTTGCATCATTAAAATTCACTACTGCATTCGCCATGAATGTTTCTGCATCACGCAGAGCGGCTTCTGCTGCCTGAAACGCTAGCGTCTTATCTCTCGCATTTGCGGCAACTCTCTCACTTAACGTTTCGCTCTGAATGCCCACCACTGCCACCATGGTAATCATCAGAGTAAACAGCAAACATACAAATAACGCGATGCCAGATTGCCTGCAGGGGGAAGATAGTCGGGGTCTGATAAAAGTGTGTTTATTCATCATATATTCCTCCATCGTGTCACTGCAGCCGATTTCTTAGAGCAGCCGTAAAGTTAATCGTTTTATATAACCTGCGATCAGGGGAGGAGTGAATACCATCAGGGAACGGCAGGTTTGTTTGCACGCTGTCAACAGCTCCGTTATTCTGACCCGCTAACAACAGAGTTATATTGACGGATAACACATTTGCCCAATTAGTGACGCTTGCGGCTGTCTGATACCCCCCATCGACAGAGCGATCACTGTTTGTGTCAATACCATATTCCAGTTGAAAATTAGCCACATTAGACACCAGTAGTCTGGCTGGCTGATTATTTTCTTTTCTAAACAACCCAGGTTGGCCAGTGGCCGGATCGGTGGCCACATAATAACCCACTGTCTGATAGGGAATCACTTCGGCATTAGTATCAAATAGGCCATCTGCAGCAGACAATGTCCAGGTTGCTATCGCATTGCCAGGATCTCCCACTGCTACATGTGTAATATCTCCAGCCGCAGATATAGCTGATGCCTGGAAAATACGCGCTTTCCGGTAATCACTGATCAGTAGAAGATCACCGGAACAAATACCGCTGACAGCAACACCAGTCGGGCAGCTACGGGATGAAGCTATATTATTAACAACAGGGATCGCCGCAGCGGTAGTATTTCCGGTTAACGCGACAGGCTGAATATCATATGTCGTTCGTAATATCAGTACATCGGTGTTATCCAGTGGCGTTGGATCCACAGCCCCCATATATGCATTCAAATCGGCAGGCAAGGCAGCACCGCTTACATTATCATAACCCAAAATAGCAGCCGAGCCGGTTACGATCGAACCATCAAAATCAAAGGCTAAATTATTTGCATTATTCAGCATATTGACTGGGGTCAATCGCATAGCTCCACTATAGCCAGCCATCCGGGTTTCCCGACTGATACGGTTCATGACATAACGTGCATTTTCTGATATTTGACTCAATGCTTGTGTGGTCGCGTCGGTCTGATGATTACTCACAAATAATTTCATAACCCCAGCAATAATGATCAACCCAAGCATGATAGCAATCATAACTTCAATCAAACCAAATCCGCGCTGGCGAACCAATCGCACTGGCGACGTGTTATAGCCATCTACAGAATAATTAATATTCGGATGCATATTGAAACTCTTGCGTTGATTCGCCGTTTGCCACACGATCTTCACTCCAGTGCAAAGTTATCGTCACATGCCGAGTAGCAGGTGTAACATCAATGCTTCCATTCCCATTTGGTAATAACGTGCTCGCTGTATTTTTGAATGTTTGCAAGTCGCGCTGAACTACAGATGTTCCGACAGGAGCAAGATCACCTAAAGCGATTTGGTAACTTGCCGCATTCATGCTGTTGGCCCGGACCTGATCTAATACCGAATGCGCGATCACTGTCGCATTACTACGATAATTTGATACCTGCCCTTCTTTCAGTGATGTAGCCTGAAGGGCGATCGCTCCCAGCAAACCAACCCCCAGCAACACCAAAGAAATCAACACTTCAATTAAAGAAAACCCATGCTGCCATCGATTTTTATGGCTCATTATTTATCCCTTATGTGCAACTGCCATTCACTGTACTGATATTACCGACCGGAGTGACAGTAATTACACGAACTAAATCATCAGTACAATCATTAGCTGGCTTTATCGTTATTTGATAATCAGTCGCTCTGTTTGTTGATCCATCATTCAGAAAACCCAAGCTCAAAGTCGTAGACAACACTTGATAAGAAGCCGGAATACCATCAAACTGACGAATTAGTGGAGAAGCTTGTGATGCATTATTAATGCTCCATCCATTATTCCAGCTTGCATTTACATCAAGCGTAACTATCGATGCCCGCTTACTAGCCTCAGATTTAGCCAGCATCAAACTACTCACGATCGAACTGGAGTAAGATGCAATCGAATTACTCTGCACTAAAGATGAAATACCAGGCACTGCAATGGCAGCCAGGATCAATACCATTGAAATCGTCACCATAACCTCAATTAAGGTGAATCCCTCTTCCGCAGATGAAGGTTTAATCATGAGTGGTTGGTAATACATTTTTATTTCTCTTTATTTCCATTGTCTAAAAACTTGACAATGCTGTTTTGATAGCGAAAAACAAACTCGTTATAGTAGTAACCAGTAAAGTTAAACAGCCATCATAGCCAATGAAAACGAGTAAACATTCTCAATCGAGCATGCTGCAATATAAAAAAATAACTCGCAACTATTAAATGGTGAAATTATGAGCTGAACGATAAAACGAACGTGTGTATTTAATGATTTTTATCGCAACTCAACTGGCACTTCAAACACAGTGTCTTCTAACACGCCATCCATCTGTTCTAAATTGCTGCCGCCTAACTGATAAAGGCGATCAATAACGCTCTGAACTAACACTTCTGGCGCCGAAGCACCGGCAGTTACACCAACGCTTGTGGCATTACTAAACCACTCTTCTTGTAACTGTGAGGCATCATCGAGTAAATAGGCTTTGGTACCCAGACGTTCAGCTAATTCACGTAACCGGTTCGAGTTGGATGAGTTTTTAGAACCCACCACCAGCAGTACATCAACTTGTGGCGCTAACGCACGAACGGCATCTTGACGATTTTGCGTGGCATAACAGATGTCATCTTTGCGAGGACCTTGTATCGCAGGAAAGTTTTCACGCAGGGCATCAATCACATCGCGGGTTTCATCGACACTCAATGTGGTTTGCGTGACAAAACTGACATTTTCCGGCTGCTGAATCGGTAGTGAATCTACCTGTGAGGCATCTTCGATCAGATACATGCCCACACCAGTTTCATCATATTGACCCAGCGTGCCTTCTACTTCTGGGTGGCCTTTATGCCCAATCAATACCACTTCCTGACCTTTTCGGCTGGCGCGATGTACTTCCATATGGACTTTACTCACCAACGGGCAAGTGGCATCAAACACCTGTAAACCGCGTTTTTTGGCCTCTTCACGAACGGCCTTAGAAACACCGTGTGCAGAAAAAATCACGGTATTACCATCAGGGATCTCATCAAGCTCATCGACAAAAATAGCGCCCATCGATTTCAGCTCATCCACCACATATTTGTTGTGCACGACTTCGTGGCGAACATAAATTGGTGCGCCAAATTTATGCAGGGCATTTTTGACAATGGTGATCGCCCGATCGACTCCGGCACAAAAACCGCGTGGATTGGCTAACAGAATTTTCATGATGTCCCCTTTAAAATCGTAAAAATAAAGCCGGCAAAAAATACCGGCTTATCTTATCAGCTGATGTTAATCACTTGTTATTTATCGACGGGTTTCTTAATAAAACCATCCAAAATGATCAGTGCCGCACCACAGGTGATCGCCATATCCGCCACATTGAATGTGGCAAAGCGATAGACTTCCTGCCAGTGGAAATCAAGAAAATCGACGACATGACCATAGATAATACGGTCGATCAGATTTCCTAACGCACCACCAATCACCAGGCTATATGCGACATTGGTCAGTGATAATTTGGCCGGAGCTCTGGCCATCGCCACCAGCAAAATGCCCGAGATCACTACCGCCAGGCCACTAAATAACCAGCGTTGCCAGCCTTCCGCACCCGCAAGGAAGCTAAATGCTGCCCCCAAGTTATATACATGCACCAGATTAAAGAACGAGGTGACATACACCCCGTGTCCGTAAGGAATATGCTGCATGATTGCCAGTTTGGTGATTTGATCTAACACAATCGCCAATACGGCCAACCAAATCCAGCGTAATCCGGTTTTTGTCAGTAATTTCATCATGCAAAGCGGCGAACTTCGCCGTCTCCGGCAACGTTAGTAACACAACGACCACAAATATCACCGTGACCTTCATGTGCGCCGACATCGTCAACATGGTGCCAGCAGCGTTCGCATTTCGCCGCAGTGCTGACAGCTACTTGTAACCATAAGCCCGCGACTTCAGTTGCTTGTGCGCCTTCTGGCTGCGCAGCAACTTCCTGCACTAGTGCTTTTGACGTCAGCAACACAAAACGCAATTCATCAGCCAGCAGATGCAGTTTCGCTGCTAATTCAGCATTAGCGAACAAGGTTACTTCTGCCTGCAATGAGCTACCAATGAGTTTTTCGTTACGTGCTACTTCCAGCGCTTTATTCACTTCTGCACGAACAGCTAACAAGTCAGCCCATATCGTATCATCCAATGCTTCACCAGCTTGCATAGCAAACAAGCCGGTATACCACTCCCCGGTCATCACAAATTTATCGCGTTGACCTGGTAACAGTTTCCAAATCTCTTCAGCGGTAAAGCTCATGATTGGCGCTAACCAACGCACCATCGCTTCCACGATATGGAACAATGCAGTCTGACAAGAGCGACGCGCGATACTGTCGGCTTTCGCGGTGTATTGACGATCTTTAATGATATCCAGATAGAACGAACCCATTTCCACCGAGCAGAACTGCATCAGTTTTTGCGTCACAATGTGGAAATCGTAGTTTTCATACGCGGCAATGATCTCTTCTTGCACTGCTTTCGCACGACCGACGGCCCAACGATCCAGCACTACCATCTCTTCTGGCGACACCATATCCGTTTCTGGATTGAAACCGTTCAGGTTAGCTAAGAAGAAACGCGCGGTATTACGAATACGACGATACGCATCAGCAGAACGTTTCAATATCTCGTCAGAAACCGTCATTTCACCGGTGTAATCGGTTGACGCCACCCACAGACGCAGGATATCGGCACCGAGTTTGTTCATCACATCTTGCGGGCTCACGACGTTACCCAGCGATTTCGACATCTTACGGCCAGAACCATCCACGGTAAAACCGTGAGTCAGCACTTGGCGGTAAGGGGCCTGATGTTTCATCGCCACACCGATCATCAAGGAGGACATGAACCAACCACGATGTTGATCAGAACCTTCCAGATACATGTCTGCGCTATGGCCGTTAAATTCAGGACGCACATCCACCACCGAGGCGTGAGTAGAACCAGAGTCAAACCACACGTCTAAGGTGTCTGGCACTTTGTCATAATCAGCGGCTTCGGCGCCCAGCAGTTCTGCGGCGTCCAGATCCCACCATGCTTGAATACCTTTCTGCTCAACACGTTTGGCAACTTCTTCCATCAATTCCAGTGCCCGTGGATGCAATTGCTGGGTTTCTTTATGCACGAACAGGGCAATTGGCACACCCCAGGTACGCTGACGGGAAATACACCAGTCAGGACGGTTTTCAACCATCGCTTCGATACGGTTTTGGCCCCATTCCGGGATCCAACGTACACCTTTGATATCCGCCAGTGCTTTTTTACGCAAACCAGCCTGTTCCATGCTGATAAACCATTGTGGTGTTGCGCGGAAGATGATCGGGGTTTTATGGCGCCAGCAATGTGGGTAAGAATGCAAATAAGCTTCATGATGCAGCAGAGCACCGTGTTCACGCAGTACATCCACCACTTTGTCATTGGCTTTAAAGACATGCTGGCCAGCAAACAGTGGGGTATCTGCCAGATAAGTGCCGTTACCTGCCACTGGGTTTGCGACTTCCAGACCGTATTTGTTACCGACCACAAAGTCTTCCTGACCATGACCTGGTGCTGTGTGTACCGCGCCAGTACCAGAATCGGTGGTCACATGGTCACCCAATACCACAGGGACAGTAAAATCATAGAATGGATGGTGGAAGCGCAGCAGTTCCAGATCGGCACCGGCGCAACGACCTAAAATAGAGAAGTCAGCGATTTTGGCGCGGGCTAATACTGATTCATACAGCGCCGCACCTAACACTAAACGTTCAGGCTGTTCGCCGTTGACCTGTACCAGCACATAGTCGAGCTCAGGGTGCAACGCCACACCGCGGTTCGCCGGCAGCGTCCATGGAGTGGTGGTCCAGATCACCACCGACAATGGACCTTCACCAGCAGCAGCGAATTTACCCGCTACCAGCGCTTCATCTTCGGCACGGAAACGTACATCAATCGCTGGTGATTTCTTGTCGTAATATTCCACTTCGGCTTCGGCTAATGCAGAGCCGCAATCAGTACACCAGTGCACAGGCTTGGAACCTTTGTGCAGATGACCATTGGCAATGATTTTACCCAGCGAACGGATAATGTTGGCTTCAGTATTGAAATCCATGGTCAGGTACGGGTGTTCCCAATCACCTAACACACCCAGACGGATAAAATCGGTCTTCTGTGCTTCTACTTGAGTTTTCGCATATTTACGACACTCTTCGCGGAACTCCGCTGCAGTCACCTTTTCGCCTGGTTTACCGACCATGCCTTCCACTTTCAGCTCGATTGGCAGACCATGACAATCCCAACCCGGCACGTAAGGGGAATCAAAACCCGATAATCCTTTGGATTTGATAATAATGTCTTTCAGGATCTTATTGACGGAGTGACCAATATGAATACTGCCGTTCGCGTAAGGTGGGCCATCATGCAGAATGAATGATTTTTTACCGGCTTTGGCTTTGCGGATCGCGCCGTACAAATCTTGTTCGTACCAGCTTTTCAGCATTTCCGGCTCACGCTTTGCTAGATCGCCACGCATTGGAAACGCGGTTTCCGGCAGGTTCAACGTATGTTTATAGTCGCTCATCAGTCCTAAATTCCATCAGGTTCAACATGGGTAACCGGCAAACCAAACCATTGTCTGGCTTGGCGGGCATCCATTGTTATCTGTGTTTGTAATGCGGAAAACGAAGGAAATTTCTGTTCGTCCCGTAATTTGTGGCAAACTTGGATTTGTAGCTGTTTACCATACAAATCGCCTTTAAAATCAAAAATATGTACTTCTAACTGTGAACGCGTGCCGTTCACCGTCGGACGAAAACCGATATTCGCCACCCCCAAATGGATCGCATCCGCAATCAGCACCTGAACGGCGTACACCCCTTGCACAGGCACGACCAAACGCTTCAGATGAATGTTGGCGGTGGGAAATCCGATCGTCCGGCCTAATTTAGCGCCATGCGCAACGCGCCCGGTAATGGTGTAAGGATGCCCCAGCATATGGGAAACATCCTCCAGTCGGCCTTCCCGTAACGCTTCACGCAGTAAAGTGCTGCTCACTCTTTGCTGATCATGCAATAAGGTATCGGTACTTAATACCTGAAAGCCATACTGCCTGCCTGCTTCCACCAATAACGCAAAATCGCCCCGGCGCTGTAAGCCAAAACGGAAATCATCGCCAATGACCAGAAACCGCACCGCTAATTTGTGAACTAATATCTGTTCAATAAATTCCGCCGCGGTTAATTCAGCAAACGCATGATCAAATTTAACGCATAACAGCCGATCAATATTTAACGCGGCAATCGCTTCGTATTTATCCCGCAAGCGGCTCAGGCGTGCCGGTGCTTTATCGCCGGCAAAAAACTCCAGCGGTTGCGGCTCAAAAACCATCACACAAGACGGCAACCCCAGCTGAGCGGCTTGTTCTTGTAAACGACTCAACACGGCTTGATGACCCCGGTGCACACCGTCAAAGTTGCCAATTGTGAGCACACAACCGACATGTTCAGCACGGAGATTGTGAATACCGCGGATCAATTCCATAAATACGGGAGCCCTGTTACATCTGCAAAACTATCGGATTATATACTGAACGCTGCCGTTGATCAGCCCTCTGTCACGGTTTTGAAATGGTGTACACGGATCCCGACGGCAAACATAGTGAGAATGTACGTCACGAGACCAATCACCAGCAGTTTGGTTAACTCCCAAACAGAGAACCATTGCGACCACGCGATCCACTGTTCCAGCGGCGCTTTCAGCCATTCTAATGCCGCTACCATTGCCAGCGTAGCCAGTAGTAAACGAACAGAAAACACTAAGGTCGCCCGGCCCGGTGTATAAATTCCTCGTCGGTACAACCCCTGGAACAACGAAATAGCGTTCACAGTACCGGATAAAGCAGTCGACAAAGCCAGGCCAATATACCCCATCGGATAGATCAAAATGGCATTAAACACCATGTTGGAAATCATCGAATGCACACCATAACGTACCGGTGTCTTGGTATCTTGCCGTGCATGGAAACCTGGTGCCAACACTCGGGCCAGCATCAACGACAAAATACCGCACGATGATGCCAACAAGCTGGCCCCTGCCATCGAGACTTCATGTGCGCCGAAATGGCCACGCATAAACAATGCGCGCAAGATCGGCTCACGCAGCACCATCAAACCGGCCATGGCTGGCAAACCTAAGAACATCACCATCCGCACGCCCCAGTCCATCGTCTGGTTAAACAGCTCAGGTGCTGCATCGACATGACGCTTGGATAAGGAAGGCAAAATCACCGTGCTGATCGCCACGGCAAACATGCCGAGCGGGAACTCCAGTAAACGATCCGAATAATAGAGATAGCTGATGGCGCCGGTAGATAGAAACGAGGCCAGCATGGTGTTAAACATCAGGTTGATCTGACTGACCGAGACACCAAAAATCGCCGGTAACATCAGTGTTCTGATTTTAACAACACCCGGATGATGCCAGGCCCATTTCGGTTTCACCAAAAAGCCCATTTGCCACATATACGGGACCTGATAGACCAACTGGAGCAAACCACCAGCAAATGTGGCCACCGCCAGCGCCATCACGGGTTCCTTTACATGGGGCGCAATCCACCAAGAGGTCGCGATCAAGGCAATATTTAAAAACGTCGGAGTAAATGACGACACCCCAAAACGACCATAGGTATTCAAAATAGCACCCGACATCGCGGTAAAAGTCACAAACCAGAGATATGGGAAGGTGATTTTCAGGATCAGGCTAGCCAGTTCAAACTTCTCGCCACTAGGCTCACCATGCCACCATGACATAAACCAGCCCCAGCCGAACAAGGCTGATAACACGGTCGAGCCAAGAACACCCAAAATAGTCACAATAGTAATGATGGCACCAAGCGTTCCGGAAGCAGCCGCCAGCAACTCGCGAACCCCTTCTTTATCCCCCTTGGCCCGATATTCCGTCATCACAGGAACGAAGGCCTGATTGAACGCTCCATCGGCAAATAAACGACGCATAAAATTCGGAATGCGATTAGCAAAGAAAAATACGTCTGACGCAACACCCGCCCCTAGCAGATGCGCAATGGCAATATCCCGCACCAACCCCAAAATACGCGAAGCAAAGGTGGCCGTAGTCACCATTAGACCAGATTTTATTAACTTCTTGCTCAAGATAGACCTCGAAAACTGTACAGCAGCCAGATTCCTGCTAAAATCGACCGACAGTTTAACTATCTGTGCTCTGGGTGGCTATAAGAGTGCGGCGGTTATTTGCACAAATCGATTGACTTTATCGGGTTGAGAATGCATATTTCTCGGCCTTTTTATAACACTCGCTAAGACCGTTTTTTCAGGAGTTTTACCTTGGCTAACATTAAATCTGCTAAGAAGCGCGCTATCCAGGCAGAGAAAGCCCGCAAGCACAACGCCAGCCGTCGTTCTATGACTCGTACTTTCATCAAGAAAGTAGTAGCAGCGATCGCATCTGGTGATAAAGCTGTTGCTCAGGCTGCTTTCGCGGCTGCACAGCCAATTCTGGATCGCATGGCGACCAAAGGCCTGATCCACAAGAATAAGGCTGCTCGTCATAAATCTCGTCTGACTGCACAAATTCACGCAATGCAATAATATTGCTTCGCGTCTGCACAGACAAAAAAAACCGGCTTAGGCCGGTTTTTGTTTTTTACACGGATGAAATATTTTACGAGGCACAATATAAACTGTGTAACGTGGCAATGATTGCCTCGACCTCTGGGCTACTCAGCGAATAATAAACTGTCTGAGCTTCCTTCCGGGTTTTCACCAAATTATCCCGACGCAATAAAGCTAAGTGTTGTGATAATGCCGACTGACTGAGACCAATTTTCTGATTCATTTCACCAACTGATAATTCACCACCTTGCAGACAACACAAGATGATCAGTCGATGCCGGTTGGCCATCGCTTTCAATAATGACACCGCCTGATCGGCGCCAAGTTCCATTTCTTCGATGGTCATTTATATCTACTCCTTTGGGCCAAAAAGCGCGCCATCATAGCAGTAAATCTGATAATGAGAATAAATGAGAATGCGATTTACTGCTCAAGTCCGGCAAATAATGCCGAAAAATCACTTTCACAGAGCCGTTTCACCGCAGGATGCTGGATCATCCTTTCCGCAAAAATAGCATAATATTCTTCTTTCAACTCCTCTGTCTGACCCAATAACGTCACCGACTGGCCATCCAGAAACTCTTCTTGATACAGCGTTGGCGCCACAAAAATACCTTGATTGAACAGACCAAACGCCTTCATCAACGCCGCATCATCAAATTCACCAAAGATCTGCGGAGCGAGACCTTGTTCATCAAACCATCGTGTCAGTTGTCGCCCCATCGCGGTTATGCGAGCAGGAATGAGTAATTTTCTTTCCATCAGACATTCTGGAAATGGTTTTTCCGGTAATGGCGCCTGACAGAAAAAACTAACGCCACACTCGCCCAGTTTTTTCGACAACAAATCAGGATGCTGTGTCGAGTCTACAGGACAATCCGACAAGATCATGTCCAATTTATGCTCACGCAATTGCTCCAGCAACATCTCGTGTGTCGATTCAAGGCAACGTAAATGCACGTCGCTGTCTGCGGGTAAGGCAGCCAGTAACACTTTAGATGCGATCCGTTTTGACAATACATCCGCAATCCCAACATTAAAAGAGCTTTCGTTTTCTTTACGGAAGGTCACCACCTCAAGCATTTCATACGACAGCGAAAACATTTTATCGGCATAACGAAACACTAATTGGCCTAATTCGGTCGCTTCGATATTTCGCCCTTTGCGCTTGAATAAACGCCCGCCCAAACGATCTTCCAACTGACGGATCTGGCCGGTGATAGTCTGCGGAGTGAGATAAAGTGCTTCGGCCGCCTGCGTTACGGAACCTTTTTTCTGCGTCATCCAGAAGTAATACAGATGATTGTAATTAAGATGAAACACCTATTGCTCCTTAGTCAGGCGGGTGCGCACAGTACAACGCAATAAACTATATCCCAAAACAGCCGCCAACAATGACCCCAGTAAAATACCGAATCGGGCCAGTTCGAAATGTGTTCCTGCCGAGTCAAACGCCAGACCGGCAATAAAAATCGACATAGTAAAACCAATACCGCACAGCACTGCCAACCCAGATAACTGGCGCCAACTGACATTGGCCGGTAACACAGCCAACCCACTTTTTACTGCACTCCAGCATGTCAGCAAGACACCTAGTGGTTTACCAACCAGTAATCCGATAATAATAGCCAACGGCAATCCACTGGTTAAATCAGACCAGGATAAACCATCGAAGGATAATCCAGCGTTGGCAAAGGCAAACAACGGCAGAATAAAATAGCTACTCCAAGGATGCAGCTGATGCTCTAGCCGGCGCAATGGCGTATCGGGATGGGCACGACGATGCGGAATAGCAAATCCTAAAATTACGCCCGCAATGGTGGCATGAATACCCGACTTCAGCACCGCTATCCATAAAAAAGCACCTAACACCAGATAGATACCAAGATGCATAACGCGCATCCGGTTGGCTAGCAGTAAAAGAACACTCAACCCTGCCGCCATCGCTAACGGCAACAGGTGTAATTCGTCGGTATACACCAGAGCTATCACCATGATCGCGCCCAAATCATCAATGATAGCCAGCGCAAGCAAGAATACTTTCAACGCCGTTGGGATACGCGACCCGAGTAATGACAATACACCTAATGCGAAAGCAATATCTGTGGCCATCGGAATCGCCCAGCCAGATGTCAGTTCTGTATGATCGCGGATAACCAGCCAGTACAATAACGCCGGAAAAACCATGCCACCGATGGCAGCAAGAACAGGCAAGCTGGCTTGACGTAAACTCGACAGGGAGCCTTCCTGCATTTCGCGCTTTATTTCCATGCCCACTAGCAGGAAAAAAATGGCCATCAAACCATCATTGATCCACAGTAATAATGGTTTATGCAGATCCAGCGCCCCCATTTGCAATCGTACCGGTAATTCCAGAAAGGCATGATAAATCGGTTGCCACGGTGAATTTGCCATCAGCAGTGCTAACATGGCTGCACAAAATAAAATCACCCCGCTGGCAGCTTCCAGATGCAAAAATCGCTTTACTAAACTGACCATCGAAAACCTCCCTCGATAAGTAATCATCAGTATAACGACCCGATAACATCAGTAAAAATCCGTTTAACTTGACAAACAACTCGGAATTACCGAGCAATTATAAGATCAGTCACCGCTGCATAAGATATGTATCAAACGCAAAAATGACACTGCACTGGTATAATCGGCGACTATAGAGAGATCGCTCAGCAGCTCGTTCTAGTTGTCATTAATTTTAGGAAAAAACATGAAGCAATATTTAGATCTTTGCCAGCGCATCATCAACGACGGCGTATGGGTTGAGAACAAACGCACCGACAAACGCTGTCTGACCGTGATCAATGCAGATTTAACCTACGATGTGCACAACAATCAATTTCCGATCATTACCACCCGCAAGAGTTTTTGGAAAGCCGCTATCGCGGAACTGCTAGGCTATATTCGCGGTTATGATAATGCCGCCGACTTCCGTGCTTTAGGTACCAAATCATGGGACGCTAACGCCAATGACAATGCCGCCTGGCTGAACAACCCAGCGCGTAAAGGTCATGATGACATGGGCCGGGTTTACGGCGTTCAGGGGCGCCACTGGAAAAAACATGACGGCACTGAATTGGATCAACTGGCGAAGATTGTTCATAACTTATCTAACAGCATTGACGACCGCGGCGAGATCCTGACTTTCCATAATCCGGGTGAATTTGAGCTGGGCTGTTTGCGTCCTTGTATGCACACGCACACTTTTTCTCTGTTAGGTGACACTTTATATTTGACGAGCTATCAACGCTCCTGTGATGTACCGTTGGGTTTGAATTTCAATCAAATTCAGGTATTTACATTGTTAGCTCTGATGGCGCAGATCACCGGTAAGACACCTGGGCAGGCTTATCATAAGATCATCAACGCGCACATCTATGAAGATCAGCTGGAATTGATGCGTGATGTGCAATTGAAACGCGAGCCTTTCCCATCACCCAAACTCGAAATTAATCCGGATATTAAGAGCTTAAAAGATCTGGAAACATGGGTAACGCTGGATGATTTTAATGTGGTTGATTATCAACATCACGATGCGATCAAATATCCATTTTCGGTGTAATGCTGATAAAAAAGGGAGCACATTTTCTCATTGCGCTCCCTTTGTGGACTGAGTGATCGTTAGTTCAATTACGCCTTTTTACCAATAAAGCTCTGTAAACCCAACGATTCCAGATAGTTGGTAAATATCTTTCTGATCTGTGCTGAATCACTCAGTTGAATGGCCTGCTCCAACAACGGAGCCAAAGCATCAGTTCTGACTCGGCGCAGTAAATATTTCACCTTCGCAATGTTATTCAAATTCATACTGAAACGACGGTAACCCATCGCCAGCAAGATCAGTACACCGATGGAATCACCAGCTAACTCACCACAGACCGACACCGGTTTGGCTTGCTGGTTGGCGACTTGAATGATCTGTTGTAATGCCCGTAAGACGGCCGGATGTAACCCATCATACATATCAGCTACCCGTGCATTATTTCGATCCACTGCCAATAGATATTGCGTCAGATCATTCGTACCGACCGACCAAAAATCGACATACGGCGCCAAATCAGGCAATAGATAAATTGTGGCTGGAACCTCAATCATGGCCCCTAAGCTTGGGTAACGGATCGCACTACCGCGCGCTCGGAGTTCATCAGAGACTTCCAGCCAAGCTTGGTCAAGCAAACGTCGTGCGGCTTGTACTTCGCTGACACTCGAGATCATCGGCAACATAATTGCCAAATTATCATTGTGTTCGCTGGCACGTAACATTGCTTTCAACTGGGCCAGAAATAATTCTGGGTGATCTAAGGTAATACGAATACCACGCCAGCCAAGAAACGGGTTTTCTTCACTGATAGGGAAATACGGTAGCGGTTTATCGCCACCGATATCCAAGGTCCGCATACAGACTTGGCGACCGTTGTACTGTTCCAGAATGGCTCGATAGCGTGTCGCCTGTTCTTGCTCCGACGGAAAGCTGTCATGCAGCATAAATGGAATTTCTGTCCGGTATAGCCCAACCCCATCGGAACAATCCATCAGGCAGCTATCAACATCCAGACTTAAACCGGCATTCAACAATACCGAAACCGGGCAACCATCTTGCGTTTCTGAGGGTAATAACGCTTCTTTCGCGACTAAGTCATCAAACGCTTTCGCTTGCAGGATCAGCTGTTCATATTCCGCCAGAACAGCGCCACTTGGTTGAATAATGACATCACCGTTGGCGCCATCGATAATCAACTCCTGCCCATCTAACTCTTGCAGTGGTAACTCCAGCCCCATTACGGCGGGCACACTCATGGTACGGGCTAAAATCGCAGCATGAGAGTTGACGGCGCCACGCATGGAAACCACACCCGCCAAACGATCTTTCGGGATCTCTGCCAGTAATGTCGCGGTGACTTCCTCAGCCAGCAGAATAACCGGCTCTTGAAAATCGAACTGTTCCATATGGCTGTGAGCCAAACTACTCAACAAGCGCTGGGCAACATCGCGAATATCGAGCGCCCGCTCACGCAAGTACGGGTCGCTCATAGCGGAAAATTGCTCAATCAACCGCTCACTGACTTGGCGCACGGCTGAGGTCGCGTTCCACTGATTCTCCGTGATTTCCTGTTCGATCTGAAAAATGAAATTAGGATCAGCCAGAATGTGCTGATAAATATCAAAAATAGATTGGGAATCAACCTGCACTGCATCTTGAAAACGCATGGCCAGGGCATCCAAATCCATCTGCACCTGCAATACGGCCTGATTCAGCAGTTCCACCTGCAATTCGGGTTCATCGCTATGTTTCAGATTAACCTGAGACAACGCCATTTTCGGCTGCCATACCCAAGCCTTCGCAATCGCCATACCGGAAGAGACGCCGATGCCATGCACCGCTCGATGATTGCCAGAAGAAGAACTGATCAGCCCTTTTAATTCAGCATGTGCAATACGCACTGCTAACTGAGCCGCCAATGTCACCAGAAAAGACTCATCAAGCTCAGTAAATTGGCGCGATAACGCCTGTTGCACCACTAACACTCCCAGCACATTACGCTGATGCATAATGGGCACGCCCAGAAATGTTTTGAATTCGTCTTCACCAACTTCTGGTAAGTATTTAAAGCTCGGGTGAGCAGGTGCATCTGCCAGATTAATTAACTCTTCACGACGGCCGACTAAGCCAACCAGACCTTCGTTAAATGGCAACACGGCTTTGCCGACAGCATCCAGAGAAAGACCATCAGTAGCAACCAAGCGGTAACGTTGGCGCTGGGTTTCAGAAATATAGACCGAGCAACAATCAACATGCATGGCAGCACGGGTTTGCTGTACCAGTGTACGCATCGCTTCCGATAACGATGGCGCAGCCGTTACACTTTCCACAATTTGCCGCAATGTTGTCAGCACAATATTTCTCCTTGTATTACCTAGCGATAACTATCGATACGCTTTTCTTTTTGGATCTTTTTTAGCTACCGGCGCCGTATAAGGCATCGCAATGGTGGCAAACTCTTTCATCACCCGACGATAAACTTCACGCTTGAATGACACAACCTGCCTCACCGGGTACCAGTAACTGACCCAGCGCCAATCATCAAACTCCGGCTGACCATGACAGCCAAATTGAATACTCGCCTCTTTAGAGGCATCTAAACGCAATAAAAACCATTTCTGTTTTTGTCCGATGCAGACCGGCTTGCTTTCCCAACGAATCAAACGCTTTGGCAGCCGATATTTCAGCCAGTTACGACTGGTAGCCAGGATCGTCACATCATCCTGTTTCAGCCCTATTTCCTCGTACAACTCGCGAAACATTGCCTGTTCCGGAGTTTCCCCATCGTCCACACCACCTTGAGGAAACTGCCAGGAATGCTGTCCATAGCGACGAGCCCATAACACTTGTCCATTGCGATTGCAGATCACAATTCCTACATTCGGGCGGAAACCATCGCCATCAATCACGCAATCACCTGCATGTAACAACTTGAACTTACCCGATTCTTTCATATTAGCTTCAGATCAGCAAACAGACATTCCCAGAGTGAGAGCTATAGCGAATGCTGTTACCTACAATCTTCGAATATAACGTTAGATCCGATATCTATTCCTACATCAGTAGAAAGACACAACATGGTATGATTTATATTATCGTCGCGTTCATTAGATAAAATTATGTATCAAACTATTGATGAACTGGTGCATGCTGCAGAGCAATTGGCAGGAACAACTTTGGCGGAATTGGCAGAAAAACTAAGCGTTGCAATACCGCCATCGCTACGCAGGGAAAAAGGCTGGATTGGTCAATTGCTTGAGCTAGCGCTCGGTGCATCGGCCGGCAGCAAACCGCAACAAGATTTCCCTGAATTAGGGGTTGAGCTCAAAACATTACCGCTGACTCATAGTGGTACACCGCTGGAAAGTACTTTTGTTTGCACCGCCCCACTTCTACATCAGCAACACATCACTTGGGGCACATCCAATGTCCACCACAAATTATCCACGGTATTATGGGTACCCATTTTCGGTGACCGACAGCAAGCCGTTGGTTCTCGCATGATAGGTAATCCATGGCTTTGGCATCCCTCTGCGGCTGAAGATCAATTACTCCAGCAAGATTGGGAGGAGATCATGGAATTGATCGCATTAGGCCGCGTAGAATCGATCAGTGCTCGGCATGGGCAGGTTTTACAATTGCGGCCTAAAGCTGCGAATGGTAAATCACTTACCCCAGCAATCGGTCGCAATGGTACCTTGATCCAAACGCGACCGAGGGGCTTTTATCTTCGTAGCTCATTTACACAGAAATTACTTCGAGATCAGTTCCATCTGTGAGGTTCATCCCGATATAAACGAACATTAGACAGAATTCATGGACTTGAATAAAGCTCTGCGGCTAACAATATCACTGGTTATTTTTTATCTTATTATTTATAAAGATTATTGGCGTTGTTCACGGTTAAGACTCAAGGAGTTGACATGGCTGTTACAAAGAAATTCTTAAAAACCAAACCTGAAGTGCAGGTAACGTTTGAGGTCAAGGTAGACACAACCGAGAGTGCCTCACAAGTTTATGTGGTGGGTGAGTTTGCTGATTGGGAACCAGTGGAACTGAAGAAACTAAAAAATGGGGCATTCAAAACCACAATCAATCTGCCGACTAACCAACAGGATAGTTATCAATATCGATATCGTTTTGTTCTAGCAGACGGTTCAGAGAAATTTGATAATGAAGTACAGGCGGATGGCTATTGCAGTAATCCTTTTGGTGGTGAAAACTCCATCATTAGCGTCACTCAGCAATAATCCATATTTTCAGATAATAAAAAAGCCTACCGAAGTAGGCTTTTTTACTTTATCAGTTAAGCTTCTCTTTGATACGAGCAGCTTTACCTGACAGATCACGCAGGTAGTACAGTTTCGCACGACGCACATCACCGCGGCGTTTCAGTTCTACGCTCGCAATCAGCGGGCTATGGGTCTGGAATACACGTTCCACACCTTCACCGTTAGAAATCTTACGTACAGTGAAAGCAGAATGCAGACCACGGTTACGCTTAGCGATAACCACACCTTCAAACGCCTGCAGACGCTCTTTACCGCCTTCGATAACACGAACTTGTACACGAACAGTATCACCCTGAGCAAATGCAGGGATGTCGGTACGTAATTGTTCCTGTTCCAGTTGTTTAATAATGTTGCTCATTATATTTCCTACCTAGAATAAACTGAAAACTCTACTGCTGTTCAGCATTTTGCTCCTGAACATACTCGGCAAGCAACTTGGCTTGCTCGTCAGTCAGAGCTAGGTTATTAAGTAATTCCGGTCTTCTTTGCCATGTCCGCCCCAGTGACTGCTTCAACCGCCAACGACGAATATGTTCATGATTACCACTTAACAACACATCAGGAACCATCACACCATCCAGATTTTCAGGACGTGTATAATGGGGACAATCAAGTAAACCATCAGTGAAAGAGTCTTGTTCCGCACTGGCCATATCGCCCAATACACCTGGAACAAGTCGGGAGACAGCATCAACTAAGGTCATAGCAGGGAGTTCCCCACCACTTAACACATAGTCACCAATCGACCACTCTTCATCAATCTCTGACTGAATTACGCGCTCATCGATACCTTCGTAACGACCCGCGACTAAAATCAGCTTCTGGTGCTGAGCAAGCTCAGCGACACCCGATTGTGTTAACTTTTTACCCTGAGGTGAAAGGTAAATCACTTTCACATCATCTCCAGCAGCCTGTTTCGCAGCTTGGATCGCATCACGAAGCGGTAGCACCATCATCAGCATACCAGGGCCGCCACCATAAGGGCGATCATCCACAGTGCGATGTTTATCATGGGCAAAATCGCGAGGATTCCAAAGATTAATCTCTAGCAAACCTCGTTTAACCGCTCGGCCTGTCACACCAAAATCCGTGATAGCACGAAACATGTCTGGGAAGAGGCTAATCACCCCGATCCACATACGACCTCCGTACAACAACGAACTTCGGGTTTAGAATCCCGGATCCCAATCGACTTCAACCAGACGAGCGGTGATATCAATATGTTTAATCACTTGCTCATCAATGAATGGAATCAAACGTTCTTTCATACCAAAGGCATCATTTAAATTGGCTTGAACCACCAATACATCATTAGAACCAGTTTCCATTAATTCGGACACTGTTCCTAATTGATAGCCTTTAGTAGTTACTACGGCACAACCAATTAGATCACGCCAATAGTATTCGCCTTGCGGCAAAGATGGTATCTGATGAGGTAACACAGCAATATCAACACCAGTGAGCACTTGCGCATCTTCGCGAGTATCAATACCTTCAGGTTTACAAATCAGACCATTATTGTGACGTTTCCAACTGGTCAGTTGAATTTCACGCCACACACCCTTTTGCTGAATAAGCCAGGGCATATAATCAAAAATGCTTTCCGGATTATCGGTGAAAGAGTTGACCTTCAGCCAACCTTTGATGCCATATACGGCACCAAGACGACCCACAACAACTGGATTATCCACGCGCTGATTTCCCACTCACCTACCAGATAGCAATTAAGCCGCTTTAGAAGCGTCTTTAACCAGTTTAGCAACACGATCAGACAGAGATGCACCCTGACCTACCCAATGTTGGATACGTGCTAGGTCCAGATTTACTTTCTCAGCCTGGCCGGCAGCCAGTGGGTTAAAGAAACCAACTCGCTCAATAAAACGACCATCACGCGCAAAGCGTGCATCGGCAACTACCACTTGGTAGAAAGGACGCTTTTTCGCGCCGCCACGTTGTAAACGAATGGTTACCATATCGTCCTCATTAACTTTAATAGAACAAGGCTCACAACCTAATACGAGCCCCAGCTTAGAATAAGCCGCGTAATTCTACTTGGATCGCCACGAAAAGCAACCAAAGTAGACCAAATAGGGCTACACGACCTAAAAATTATTTTTATAAAATTTTCACTGACTATCAGACAACAAAAAACCCCGCATTGCGGGGTTCTTGCTTTTTCTTCAATTTAGGAGCCTGGCAGTGTCCTACTCTCACATGGCGAATGCCACACTACCATCGGCGCTACAACGTTTCACTTCTGTGTTCGGCATGGGTACAGGTGGTTCCATCGCGCTATTGCCGCCAGGCATATTCGGTTAAATCAGAAAGCTGACTCTAAATTCGTTTCTTTATCTAGTTCGTTCAATCAATCAAACAAGCTCTTAGCTTAAAACCACTTGGGTGTTGTATGGTTAAGCCTCTCGGGTCATTAGTATGGGTTAGCTCAATGTATCACTACACTTACACACCCCACCTATCAACGTCGTAGTCTTCAACGGCCCTTCAGAGGACTTATAGTCCTAGGGATGACTCATCTCGTGGCAAGTTTCCCGCTTAGATGCTTTCAGCGGTTATCTTTTCCGAACTTAGCTACCGGGCAGTGCCATTGGCATGACAACCCGAACACCAGCGGTTCGTTCACTCCGGTCCTCTCGTACTAGGAGCAACCCCACTCAATCATCCAACGCCCACGGCAGATAGGGACCGAACTGTCTCACGACGTTCTGAACCCAGCTCGCGTACCACTTTAAATGGCGAACAGCCATACCCTTGGGACCAACTTCAGCCCCAGGATGTGATGAGCCGACATCGAGGTGCCAAACACCGCCGTCGATATGAACTCTTGGGCGGTATCAGCCTGTTATCCCCGGAGTACCTTTTATCCGTTGAGCGATGGCCCTTCCATTCAGAACCACCGGATCACTATGACCTGCTTTCGCACCTGCTCGACCTGTCCGTCTCGCAGTTAAGCGGGCTTATGCCATTGCACTAACCTCACGATGTCCGACCGTGATTAGCCCACCTTCGTGCTCCTCCGTTACTCTTTGGGAGGAGACCGCCCCAGTCAAACTACCCACCAGACACTGTCCCTGGCCCAGATAATGGGCTGAGGTTAGAACATCAAACATACCAGGGTGGTATTTCAAGGACGGCTCCAGCACAACTAGCGTCATGCCTTCAAAGCCTCCCACCTATCCTACACAGGTAGGTTCAATGTTCAGTGTCAAGCTATAGTAAAGGTTCACGGGGTCTTTCCGTCTAGCCGCGGGTACACCGCATCTTCACGGCGAATTCGATTTCACTGAGTCTCGGGTGGAGACAGCATGGCCATGGTTACACCATTCGTGCAGGTCGGAACTTACCCGACAAGGAATTTCGCTACCTTAGGACCGTTATAGTTACGGCCGCCGTTTACCGGGGCTTCGATCAAGAGCTTCGCTTGCGCTAACCCCATCAATTAACCTTCCGGCACCGGGCAGGTGTCACACCCTATACGTCCACTTTCGTGTTTGCAGAGTGCTGTGTTTTTGTTAAACAGTCCCAGCCATCTGGTCACTGCGGCTGCCATTAGCTCCAGAAGCAAGTTCCTTCACCAACAACAGCGTACCTTCTCCCGAAGTTACGGTACTATTTTGCCTAGTTCCTTCACCCGAGTTCTCTCAAGCGCCTTGGTATTCTCTACCTGACCACCAGTGTTGGTTTGGGGTACGGTTCTTTGTAACCTGAAGCTTAGAGGCTTTTCCTGGAAGCGTGGCATCAGTAACTTCATGACCGTAGTCACTTCGTCTCGGCTCTCGGAATAAAGTACAGCGGATTTGCCTACCGTACATCCCTACCACCTTTCACCAGCTCTACCAACCGCTGGCCTACCTAGCCTTCTCCGTCCCCTCATCGCAGTTACAAAAAGTGCAGGAATATTAACCCGCTTCCCATCGACTACGCCTTTCAGCCTCGCCTTAGGGGCCGACTCACCCTGCCCCGATTAACGTTGGACAGGAACCCTTGGTCTTCCGGCGAGGGAGTCTTTCACTCCCTTTAACGTTACTCACGTCAGCATTCGCACTTCTGATATCTCCAGCATGCGTTACCACACACCTTCACAGACTTACAGAACGCTCCCCTACCACTTGCCTTACGGCAAATCCGCAGCTTCGGTGACTAGTTTAGCCCCGTTACATCTTCCGCGCAGGCCGACTCGACTAGTGAGCTATTACGCTTTCTTTAAATGATGGCTGCTTCTAAGCCAACATCCTAGCTGTCTAAGCCTTCCCACATCGTTTCCCACTTAACTAGTACTTTGGGACCTTAGCTGGCGGTCTGGGTTGTTTCCCTCTTCACGACGGACGTTAGCACCCGCCGTGTGTCTCCCGGATAGTACTTACTGGTATTCGGAGTTTGCATCGAGTTGGTAAGTCGGGATGACCCCCTAGTCGAAACAGTGCTCTACCCCCAGTAGTATTCGTCCGAGGCGCTACCTAAATAGCTTTCGGGGAGAACCAGATATCTCCGAGTTTGATTGGCCTTTCACCCCTAGCCACAGGTCATCCCCTAATTTTGCAACATTAGTGGGTTCGGTCCTCCAGTACCTGTTACGGCACCTTCAACCTGCCCATGGCTAGATCACTCGGTTTCGGGTCTACACCCTGCAACTAGTCGCCCAGTTAAGACTCGGTTTCCCTACGGCTCCCCTATTCGGTTAACCTTGCTACAGAATGTAAGTCGCTGACCCATTATACAAAAGGTACGCAGTCACACCACGAAGGTGCTCCCACTGCTTGTACGTACACGGTTTCAGGTTCTATTTCACTCCCCTCGCAGGGGTTCTTTTCGCCTTTCCCTCACGGTACTGGTTCACTATCGGTCAGTCAGGAGTATTTAGCCTTGGAGGATGGTCCCCCCATGTTCAGACAGGATACCACGTGTCCCGCCTTACTCGTTTTCATCTCAGGGTCGCTTTCGTGTACGGGACTATCACCCTGTACCGTGTGCCTTTCCAGACACTTCCACTAACTTCCTAGAAACTTAAGGGCTAATTCCCGTTCGCTCGCCGCTACTAAGGAAATCTCGGTTGATTTCTTTTCCTCGGGGTACTTAGATGTTTCAGTTCTCCCG